>NZ_JBSGJD010000001.1:0-152321 GCF_053605405.1 Amycolatopsis sp. NPDC003861 | reverse complement strand
TCCCGCGGGCCCGGCGCCGGTGCGCCGCCGGTTCCGCCCGCGGCGCGCGCGGCGTCGATGTCCGCGCCGAGCTGGTCGAGGTGCCGGTCCTGCAGGCGGGTCGCCGGGTCGACCACCGGGTTGCCCGCGGCGTCGCGCACCGGGTTGCCGGCGGCGTCCCGCAGCCAGAAGTCACCCATCAGGCTGCCGTCCCGGTGCACGCCCGGCGCGGTCGCGGTGCCCCGGTTGACCGTCCGCGGATCGACGTACTCGTCGAGGAAACCGAGCTGGTGTCCCAGTTCGTGGGCCAGTGTGGTCGGGTTGTCGCCGGCGAACCAGCGGCTCTGGTTCGTCGCGCCGGCGCCGGGCTCGACGGTGACGTTGAGGTGCGCGTCGGCGGCATCGGTGACGAACTCGACGGTCACGTGCAGCCGGTCGCCGTTGGGCAGGGTCTGGCCGTTGTTGTAGTGCTGGTCGACCCCGGCGTGGACGTTCTCCTGCAGCCGGGCCAGCTCGGCCGGGGTGACGCCGGGCCGGCCTTCGAGCCGGACCTTCATGGTCACCTCGGTGAGCCGCCCGCCCGGGCCGTAGTCGAACGAGCGGACCTCGAAGCCCTGCTGGACGCCGTAGCCGTACGGGCTGCCGTCCGGCTGGGTCCGCGGGGTGCCCGAAGCGTCCACCATCTGGTCGATCCGGGTGCCGCTCACGTCGGTGGAGACCGCGGCTTCGCGTTGCTGGTTCTCGTAGAACGCACGCAGGTCGGCCATGCTCTGCTCGTGCGCCGCGCCGCGGTCGACGCCGGTGGCCTGCTCGACCTGCTCCTGCATCGGCGTCCGCGAAGGCGCCTCGACCGGTTCGGCGACGGTCGGCTCGGTCAGCGGGGTGTCCGGGCCCGGGATCGGTTCGCGTTCCGGGACCGGCGGTGCGGTCTCGTGGCCGCCGCCCGCCGCCGGGGCGGTCTCGGGGGCGGGGGTCGTCCGGGCCGTCGACGCGGCCGCCTCGGCCGGCGTCACGTTGTAGGCCATCCCGGCGTCGACCATCGCGCCGCGGGCGCCTTCGGTGGCCGCGTGGATCCGGCCGCCGACGGCGTCGGACACCATGATCCCGCTGACCGCGGCGTTCAGGAGCAGCCCGCGGTCCCAGTGGTCGAAGGCGTGGTCCCAGCCGCGGCCGGTGCCGTCGGCGACGACGTTCTGCACGACGCCCATGCCGACGCCGACCACGACGTTCGCCACCTTGCTCGCGGCTTGCTGCGTCGCGGCTTCGGCGAAGACGCTGCGCGCGACGCTGTTCAGGATGGTGCTGCCGGTGCGGGCGCCGATCGCGCCGCTGACCCCGGCGCCGAGCGCGCCGCCGGCCGCGCCGAACACCGCGCCGAAGAACATCTCCTTGCCGACCTCGGCCCAGCTCCACGGGTGGTGGGCGGCGTACTTCCCGGTGCCCGCCGCGTAATCGGTGGCGTTGGACGCCAGCGCGGACGCGGCCCCGGCGACCGCGCCGGCCAGGATCAGCGCGCCGATCCCGGTGCCGCAGATCGCCACGATCGCGATCGTCACCAGCAACCCGACGACAAGACCGGCGATGAACCCGGGCGTCAGCGCGTCCCAGGCGTCACGCAGTTGCGACAGCAGCCAGCCGTCTTCGACGCGGCTGCGGGCACGCTCGGCGGCGTCGGTCATCCGGCTGTCGAGCGAGGTCAGCGGTTCGCCGGTGCGGGTGCGGGCTTCGCCGGCGTGCTGTTCCAGCCGGGTCCGCAGGTCGCGGACGGCCTGGCCGAAGCCCTGGTCGACGTCCGTCGCGGTCCGGAAGACCGATTCGGCGGTGCCGTCGACGACCTGGTCGCCCTGGGCCACCGCCTCGCGCATCAGGGTGGTGAGCTGCCGGGACAGCCGTTCCTGCAGGCCCGCGGCCTGCCGCACGCCGCCGGCGCCGACCGAGCCGGCCTGGGCGGCCCCGGCCGTGCCCGCCTCGCCGATCGACTCGTGCACCTGCGCCGCGGCCCGGCTGAACTCGGCCGCGATCTGCCCGGACATCGCCCGCGCCTGCCCGGCGGACATCCCGTAGGCCTCGCGCAGCGTGCCGGCGAGGGTGTCCCCGAGCTGCCGCGCGAACCGGCGCCGGACCGGCCGCCCGGTGACCTGCGCCAGGATCCCGGCGGTGGTCTCCCGCCCGGCGGCGGCGGTCTGGGCGCCCTGCTCGGTGAGGGCGCTCTCGACCTGCCCGGCGCTCTGCTGCAAGGCGGTCCGGCCCGAGGCGGCGCGGTGCCGGATGGACGTGCGGACGGTCGTCAGCAGCCGGGTGAGCCCGGCCGAGACGGAGCTCCCGATCTCCGCCACGGCGGCGGCGCCTTCGCCCGCGGCCCGGCCGATCGAGCCGGTCGCCTGCTCGGTGGTCCGGGCGAGCTGCCGGTGCACGGGCCCGGTCTGCAGGCCGACCTGCCCGGCCAGCGCGGCGGCCTGCCGGAGCAGATCGCCGCGCACCTCGGGCCCGGCACCGCGCAGGTCGGCGTCGGTGTGGCCGAGGCTGCCGCGGATCTGTTCGGCGGTCTGGCCGGCCACCTCCTGCGCGGCCCGGCGCATCGCGGTGGTGGATTCCTCGCTTTCGCCGTGGAACGAGCCGAGCCGGGCGGCACCGCGCCGGCGGGCTTCGTTCGCTTGGCCGTCCACGGCCCCGCGCACGGAGTCGGCGACGCTGTCGGCGGTCGAGACGGCCTCGTCGCCGCGGGTGGTGCCGGATTGCCGGACGCGCGCGGCTCCTTCGGCGACGAGCGCCCCGGCCTCGGCCTGTTGTGCGGTGTGGCGAGAGGCGAGTTCGCCTTGAGCACCGGACCCGGCCGCGGCAACGGCGGCCTGCGCGGCGGCGACGGCGCCGGCCACCCGCTGGCGGGCGATGGCGACGGCTTGCCCGACGGCGCCGAGTTCGGTCTGTTCGCGCTGGGTGAGTCGTTCTTGTTCACTCGCGACGGCGGCCCGGTGGTTGGTGAGGGTCTCCTGGAGAGCGGCTTCGAGTTCGACTTGGCCGGCGTCGTCGTGCGTTCGGATCTCGTCGTAGAGCTCCGCGGCGGCCGGCGCGAGCGGTCGTTCCACGGGGATTTCGGGCGTCGGTGCGACGGTGGTTTCGGGGGCCGGACTGAGCTGCGGTGTCTCCTCGGGCTCGACGGCTTCCTCACTGCCGGACTGGAGCTCCGCAGCGGCTTCGGTGGCCGGTGCGGAAGAGCGCTCCGCGATCGCACCCTGAGGCGCCGCAACGGCTTCCGCGGCCGCCGGGACGATCGAACGCGCACCCACCGCACTCCCGGACGGCTCGGCAACGTCCGGCGACGCAACGGCAGCCCCGGCGACCTCCGCGGCAGGGCCGGTCAGCGACCGGGTGACCGCCTGGTTTCCCGCCAGCCGCTGCAGGTCCAGGACTCTCTGCTGCGCCCCCGACGGCTCCGGCCGACGCTGCTCACCGCGGCTGCGCTCGGCCGGTTCGTCGCCGGTTCCGGCCTTCCCCCGCATGGTTCCATCTGAACCGTCGACCCTCCCCCCGGCAACGGCCTGCCGGGCGGTGGCGCGGGCACGCCAGGCCGCCCGAACAGGCGCCCGCCGACACTCTGCGTGCCTCGCCTGGGTTGCATGTCGGTTACGCATCTCACTCCGATGCACCCCGTTCGTGGCTTCGACGTCTTCCCAGTGACGTTACGTAACAGGGGGAGGCGTCGGCGATGACACGATGGGTACGGCGGCCGGGCACGTGGTTCACCGTCACTCTGGCGCTCGCCTTGGCCGGCGTCCTGATCCTGACCCTCGACCGCGGCCACGCCGGTCCGGCCGCGGCCACCAGCGGTCCGCCGGCGTCCCCGGCCACCACCACTCCCGCCGAAGCCAAGCCGCCGGAGTGGCTGCGTCCGCTGCGGCCTGGCGAGAAGCCGCCGCAGTTCGTGCTCTTCTCCTTCGACGGGGCCGGTTCGCACGACCACTGGGGCCGCTACCTCTCCCTCGCCAAGTCCGTCAACGCCCACTTCAGCGGGTTCCTCTCCGGCATCTACCTGCTGACCGACCAGCAGCGGACGCGCTACACCGGCCCCGGCCACAAACCGGGGTCCGCCTCGATCGGGTTCGGGGGCAGCGCCGAGGAAGTCGCCACGCGCGTGCAGGACCTCAATGCCGCCGTCGCCGCCGGGCACCAGGTCGGCACGCACTACAACGGGCACTTCTGCGCCGGGGCCGAGCCGAGCGTCGGCCGCTGGAACACGCAGGGGTGGACCGACGAGATCGGGCAGTTCAGCCGCTTCGTCGACGACGCCCACGCCCGGCTGGGGCTGCACCTGTCCGCCAAGGACGTCACCGGCGGCCGGACACCGTGCCTCGAAGGCAACTGGGCCGCCGCCTTCCCCGCCATGCGCGCGGCCGGCTACACGTTCGACTCCAGCCTGCCGTCCGACGGCGTCAAGTGGCCGACGCAGCTCGACGGGATCTGGGAGTTCTGGATGCCGTACGTGAAAGTGCCCGCGCTGCACAAGAAGGTCGTCATGATGGACTACAACCTGTGGTACCAGCTCGGCCACTCGAAGAACGACAACGGGCAGTACACCCAGGCCACCCTCGAAACCTACCGCGGCGCCTACAAAGCCGCCTTCGACGGCAACCGGGCACCACTGGTCATCGGCAACCACTTCAACGACTGGGCCGGCGGCGCCTTCTCCCGGGCCGCGGAAGGCTTCATGGGCGAGGTGTGCGCCAAGCCGGAAACGGTCTGCGCCACCTACGCCGAAGTCACGAAGTGGATGGCGCTGCAGGACCCCGCCGTCCTGGACCGGTACCGGTCGATGCCGCTCGCCCAAGCCGGCTGACCGACGGTGCTTTTGTAAGCAAAAAACCGCCATCGGCCGCCGGACAGGCGATAAAGCACGGTAACAGGAGTCGGGAGGAAGGCGATCTGCTTCAGGAGCACAGGACCGGGAGAGGCTGCGCAATGAGTGTGGAAATCAAGATCTACCTCGCCGACAACGGTGATCTAGATTCGCTTTGCACCTGGCTGGGCGGCATCCCCGACATCAGCCTGGAAGCAGTGCCGCGCCCATCCGGTCCCGGCGAGCAAGGTGATGCCTGGGACTTCCTCGCCGTCCTTTGCGGCACCGGTGGCGCCTTGACCGTCGGCTTGACGTCTTTGACGACCTGGATCGAATCGAAGGTCACACACGCCCGCGTCGTGGTCGGCGAGACCGAGGTAGAACTACGCGGCCCGGACCCGCAGGCGCTCGAAAGGCTCGTGGAGGCGGCCACGAGGGCAGCCAAGGCGAACTCGTGACCGCGATCGACTTCTCTCGTTCCCATGCGGTCCTGGTCGGCACCGGTCGGTACACCCATGGCCTCGAGAAAATGCCGCAGGCGATCAACAGCCTCAACGCGATGCAGAAGATGCTGGTCGAGGTCTGCGGATGGCCCAAGTCGCGGGTCAAAGTCTTCGCCGACAACTCGACAGACGACAAGCTGGACGTCCAAGTCACCAAGCTCATCCACGACACCACCGACGTGCTGCTCTTCTACTACGTGGGCCACGGGCAGTTGCTCGATGGGGGCCAGCTCGGCTTGGCGCTTTCCGATACCCATCGAGACGGGATCCTCAGGCGCCGAACCTCGCTTCGGTTCAACGACATGCGCGAAGAAATGAGCGCCAACCGGCAAGCCCGGGTCAAGATCGCCATCCTCGACTGCTGCTTCTCGGGCCTGGCAACAAAAAATACGCAAGGTGACGACCTGGCCGCACAGACCGAGCTGATCACCAAAGTAGCCGGCGCGTACACCCTGACAGCGTCACAGCACTGGCAAAAAGCCCACTACGACGAGAACTCGAAATCTCTCACCCACTTCACCGGCTCGCTGGTCGACGTGGTCAGAACGGGACTCCCCGGCAAGGGCGCCACCCTCACCCTGAAAGACATCCACGAAGGGGTCACCGCGCGACTGGCAAGCGTGACACTGCCCAGCGGCGAACCACCCCAGCGACCGAGCACGCTCGTGGTGGACACCGCCGAGAAGCTGCCCTTCGCAGCGAACGCGGCGTATGTGGAGCCCGAAGCACCAAGCGAAGGTTCCGTCCTGTCGGCGACCCCACGGGCAACTGACGCCAAGACGGCCTCGGCGAGCACCGAGGATGCCGACAGCGAGGCCGCGTTCCGCCTGTTCCAGAGACCATTGGCCCGGCTCGCCGGCGCCCGGTTGGATGTACTGAGCCGCGCACCGGTGGATCGAGTCCGCTACGTCACCATGGGTGGAGTCCTGCTCTCCACCGCAAGCCTCGCCGCCATCTCGGCGACCTTCGCACTCAACTCGATCGTCGGCCTGGGCCTGCCGTTGTCCGTCGTCGCCGGTGTCCTCTGGGGACTGGCCATCCTCAACCTCGACCGACTACTGGTCGTCACGATGACACGGAAATCATGGTGGATTCATCGCCTGATCACCGTTTTCCCCAGGTTGATCCTCGCGATCGTCCTCGGCGCCGTGATATCAACCCCCATGCTATTGAAGATCTTTCAACCAGAGATCGACAACGAAATGCAAAGCATGCACATGGAACGAGTGGCGAAAGTTTCGAGTGAAATTCTCAATATCCCGCCATTCACCGAAATCCCCTCCTTGGAAAAAGAGGTCGATGAACGTCTGGCAGTAGCCGATCGCAGCACGGATCAACGCGCAGCAGAAACGGCTCGCCAAGACGCTCGGCAAGCTCGCGCGAAGCTCGACGAATTACGCGATCGGCGCGAAAAGCTCCTTCAGGAGAGCCAGGACGCAGAATTCGGCAACAGCGGCCTGCTGGCCAGACTGGAAGCGTTCGGCAACCTCGGAAAAAGCAACTCGACCCTCGGGGCCGCCCAGTGGTTCCTGTTCGCCTTGTTCCTGACCATCGAAGTACTGCCGGTCGTGGTCAAGATCCTGCATTTGAGCGGGCCTCCGAGCATCTACGACATCCTGGTGTCCAAGATGGAAGCCGAGGCCTCCGGCGCCACCGAGCCGTGACCCGGCCGCAGTCCACCGATCGACCTGCGGCGGCCACTGGCCGCCACGGAGCGGTCCACGGGACCGCCACCTCGCGCACCAGCGATGCGGCCAGGTGTCCAGGCTGGGCCCAGCCACCCCCCGATGAGGCCCGGACGACCCACCCGCCCAAGCCGGCTGACCGACGGCGTCCCCGTGTGACGTTGGCCACCGGGCGGCCGGGAGACCACCGTCGTCCTCGGCAAACCTCGCCGGACCAGGCGCGGGCGCGGGAATCTGCGTACGTTGGCAGCGCAAAGCGGGCCGCGGGCCGTATCGTCTGTGACCAACCGCTTAGTAGGCTCGCGGGCACGAGCCCGCTTCTCAACGACGAGGAGGTCCCCCGTGACCGATTCCCCTTCCCGTGTCGCCGTGGTCACCGGTGCCGGCCGCGGCATCGGTGCCGCCGTCGCGGCGCGGCTGGCCGATGACGGCTTCGCCGTCGGGCTGCTCGACCTGGACGAGGCCGGTGTCAAGCAGGGCGCCGAGGCCATCGTCGCCAAGGGCGGCCAGGCCGTCGGGGTCGCCCTCGACGTCAGTGACGCCGAGCAGGTCGAAGCGGCCGTCGCGCAGGTCGCCGCCGAGCTGGGCCCGCCGGTCGTGCTGGTCAACAACGCCGGCATCACCCGCGACAACCTGATCTTCAAGATGACCGAGCAGGACTGGGACTCCGTGCTCGGCGTGCACCTCAAGGGCTCGTTCCTGATGACCCGCGCGGTGCAGAAGCACATGACCGAGCAGAAGTACGGCCGGATCGTCAACCTGTCGAGCACGTCGGCGCTGGGCAACCGCGGCCAGGTCAACTACTCCGCCGCCAAGGCCGGCATGCAGGGCTTCACCAAGACCCTCGCCATCGAGCTCGGCAAGTTCAACGTCACCGCCAACGCGATCGCGCCCGGCTTCATCGCCACCGACATGACCGCGGCGACCGCCGAGCGGCTCGGGATGAGCTTCGAGGACTTCAAGGCCGCGGCCGCGTCGCAGATCCCGGTGCAGCGCGTCGGCACGCCCGAAGACATCGCGAACCTGACGTCGTACCTGGTCAGCGAGGGCGCGGGGTTCGTCTCCGGCCAGGTCATCTACGTCGCCGGCGGACCGAAGGACTGAGGCCGATGCGCGAATTCGAGAACCTCGACGCTTTCGCCGACGCAGCCGGCGAGCACCTCGGGTACAGCGAGTGGATGACGGTCACCCAGGAGCGGGTCAACCAGTTCGCCGACGCCACCGACGACCACCAGTGGATCCACGTCGACGAGCCGATGGCGGCCGCGGGCCCGTTCGGCGGCACCATCGCCCACGGCTTCCTGACGCTGTCGCTGCTCTCGGCGTTCGGCCCGAAGATCTACCGGGTCAACGGCATCAAGATGGGCATCAACTACGGCCTCAACAAGGTCCGCTTCCCGCAGCCGGTGAAGGTCGGCTCGAAGGTGCGCGCCGGGGCCGAGCTGGTGGAGATCACCGACATCCCGGGCGGCAAGCAGGCGGTGTCGCGGTGGACCATCGAGATCGACGGCGAGGCGAAGCCCGCGTGCGTCGCCGAGTGGGTCACCCGGTTCCTGGCGTGAACGCCCGGCCGGGGTGCCCCCGGCCGGGTCCGCTGTACTACATACCGACTAGTCGGTATGCTCCCCTGGAGGAAGCTTGAGGAGGCTGGATGAACCCGCCAGGACTCGACCTGGGCCGCCTGCGCGCCCACCTGGACGCGCAGCGGCCCGGCCTGGTCGCCGGGGAGCTGACCGCGGACGTCGTGGAGGGCGGCCGGTCGAACCTCACCTACGTGGTGGGCGACGGCCGGTCGCGCTGGGTGGTGCGCCGCCCGCCGCTCGGGCACGTGCTGCCCACCGCGCACGACATGGGCCGCGAGTTCCGGGTGATCTCCGGCCTGCGCGACACCGCCGTGCCGGTGCCCGAAGCGCTGCTGCTCTGCGACGACCCCGACGTCATCGGCGCGCCCTTCTACGTGATGAGCTTCGTCGAGGGCACCCCCTACCGGACCGCGGACCAGCTGAGCGAGCTCGGCCCGGAACGCACCCGGGCGATGGCCGACGCCCTCGTCGGCACGCTCGTCGACCTGCACGCGGTCGACCCGGCCGCCGTCGGGCTGGGCGACTTCGGCCGCCCGGACGGCTTCCTGGAGCGGCAGCTGCGGCGGTGGAAGAAGCAGCTGGACGCCTCCCGCAGCCGGGACCTCCCGGGCGTCGACGAACTGCACGACCGGCTCGCGGCGGCGGTCCCGGTGTCCGGTAAGCCGTCGATCGTCCACGGCGACTACCGGCTCGACAACGTCCTGGTCGACGGAGACGACAAGATCTCGGCGGTGCTCGACTGGGAGATGTCGACGCTGGGCGACCCGCTGACCGACGTCGCGCTGCTGGTGGCCTACGCCGAGCGCGACAAGGTGTCGCTGCCGTTCGTGTCCAACGCCAGCGCGGCGCCGGGCTACCCGGGCACCGACGAGGTCGTCGCCCGCTACGCCGAGCTGTCCGGACGGGACGTCTCACAGCTGAACTGGTACGTCAGCTTCGCCTTCTTCAAGCTCGCCGTGATCCTGGAGGGCATCTACTACCGCTTCAGCAAGGGCCAGACGGTCGGGGCGGGGTTCGAAGGCGTCGGCGCCGGGGTCGCGCCGCTCATCGCGCACGGCAACGAGATTCTCAAAGAGGAGAAGTAAATGGACTTCGCGTTCGACGAGAAGACCGAGGAGCTGCGCGGGAAGCTCCTCGAGTTCATGGACTCGCACATCTACCCCGCCGAGCCGGTGTTCGAACAGCAGCTCGCCGAACGCGACGACCCGTGGGCCATCCCGCCGGTCGTCGAGGAGCTCAAGGCCGAGGCCCGCAAGCGCGGCCTGTGGAACTTCTTCCTCCCCGGCGACCACGGCGCGGGCCTGACGAACCTGCAGTACGCGCCGCTGGCCGAGATCACCGGCCGCAGCATCCGGCTCGCGCCGACCGCGCTCAACTGCGCCGCGCCGGACACCGGGAACATGGAAGTGCTGGCCATGTTCGGCAACGAGCAGCAGCAGAAGCAGTGGCTGGAACCGTTGCTGAACGGCGAAATCCGGTCCGCCTTCGCGATGACCGAGCCGGACGTCGCCTCCTCCGACGCCCGCAACATCGAGACGGCGATCCAGCGGGACGGCGACGAGTACGTCGTCAACGGCCGCAAGTGGTACATCTCCGGCGCGATGAACCCCGCGTGCAAGATCTTCATCGTCATGGGCAAGACCGATCCCGAAGCCGCGCCGCACAAGCAGCAGAGCATGATCCTGGTCCCCCGCGACGCGCCCGGCGTCACCGTCAAGCGCGGAATGCACGTCTTCGGTTACGACGACAGCGACCACGGCGGCCACGCCGAGGTGCTGTTCGAGGACGTCCGCGTGCCGGTCGAGAACCTCATCGCCGGCGAGGGCGACGGGTTCGCCATCGCCCAGGCCCGGCTCGGCCCCGGCCGCATCCACCACTGCATGCGCGCCATCGGCATGGCCGAGCGCGCGCTGGAACTCATGTGCCGCCGGGCGATCTCGCGCGAGGCGTTCGGCAAGCCGATCGCCCAGCAGGGCGTGGTGCAGGACTGGATCGCCGAATCGCGGGTCCGGATCGAGCAGCAGCGGCTGCTGGTGCTCAAGACCGCGTGGCTGATGGACACCGTCGGCAACCAGGGCGCGCACACCGAGATCCAGGCCATCAAGATCTCGACGCCGGCCGCGGTCGAGTGGATCCTCGACAAGGCCGTGCAGGTGCACGGCGCGGGCGGCGTCAGCCAGGACTTCCCCCTGGCCGCCATGTGGGCCGGGAACCGCACGCTGCGCCTGGCCGACGGGCCGGACGAGGTCCACAAGCGCTCGCTGGCCCGGCGCGAACTGAAGAAGTACCTCTCGGAGGGCGCGAAGTGACTGTCACCGCCGAAGACCTGACCCGCCAGGCGACCGAGTTCCTGGCGCACCACGACCCCGCGTCGGCCGACCGCCTGGAGTTCCTGCGGGCCCGGTTCGACGCCGGCCTCGCCTGGATCCACTTCCCCGCCGGGCTCGGCGGGCAGAACGCGCCGCGCGCCCTGCAGTCCGTGGTGGACCAGGTGTTCACCGACGCGGGCGCGCCGGACAACAACCCGCGCCGGATCGGCATCGGCCTCGGCATGGCCGCACCGACCATCCTCGCCTTCGGCACCCCGGAGCAGCGCGAACGCTTCCTGCGTCCACTGTGGACCGGCGAGGAGGTGTGGTGCCAGCTGTTCTCCGAGCCCGGCGCCGGTTCCGACCTCGCCGCGCTCGGCACGCGGGCCGTCCGCGACGGCGACGACTGGATCGTCACCGGCCAGAAGGTGTGGACGTCCGGAGCGCACGAGTCGCAGTGGGCGATCCTGGTCACCCGCACCGACCCGGACGTGCCCAAGCACCAGGGCATGACGTACTTCCTGTGCGACATGACCGCGCCCGGCGTCGAGGTCCGGCCGCTGCGCCAGATCACCGGCGAGGCCGAGTTCAACGAGGTCTTCCTGACCGACGTCCGCATCCCCGACACCCAGCGCCTCGGCGCGGTCGGCGAAGGCTGGAAGGTCGCGCAGACGACGTTGATGAACGAGCGCGTCGCGATCGGCGGGCACGTCCAGCCGCGCGAAGGCGGGCTGATCGGGATCGTGGCGAAGACCTGGCGCGAACGGCCCGAGCTGCGCACGCCGGAGCTGCGCGACCGGCTCGTCCAGCGCTGGGTCGAGGCGGAGACGCTGCGGCTGGCCGGCACCCGGCTGCGCCAGCAGCTCGCCGTCGGCGCGCCCGGGCCGGAAGGCTCGGCGATGAAGGTCGCCTTCTCCGAGCTCAACCAGGCCCTCACCGGCCTGGAGGTCGAACTGCTCGGGGAAGAGGGCCTGGCCTACGACGACTGGACGTTCCGGCGCCCGGCGATCGTCGACTTCACCGGCCGCGAAGCCGGCTACCGCTACCTGCGCGCGAAGGGCAACTCCATCGAGGGCGGCACCTCGGAGGTCCTGCGCAACATCATCGCCGAGCGCGTGCTGGGGCTGCCCTCGGAGCCGCGCGTCGACAAGGACGTCGCCTGGAAGGACCTCCCCCGATGAGCGATCTGCTGTATTCCGACGTCGAAGAGGACCTGCGGGCTTCGGTCCGGGACCTGCTCAAGGCCAAGGCCGGCGCCGAAGCGCTGCTGGCGCGGGTGGAGACGGCCGAGCCGTACGACCTGCAGCTGTGGCGCACGCTGGCCGACGAGGTCGGCGTGGCCGGGCTGGCGGTGCCGGAGGAGCTGGGCGGCCACGGCGCGTCGGCCCGCGAGGTCGCCGTCGTCGCCGAAGAACTGGGCCGCAGTGTCGCGCCGGTGCCGTTCCTGGGCAGCGTCGTGCTGGCGACGACGGCGCTGGTGCACGTCGGCGCGCGGGACTTCGTCGGCAAGCTGGCGGCGGGCCAGGCGATCGGCGCGCTGGCCGTGCCGCTGTCGACGGCGCCGGGCGCGGGCTTCCCGTCGTCGGTGACGGCTTCCGCGGACGGCACCTTGAGCGGCCGCGTGGGCACGGTGGCGGACGCGTCGGTGGCGGACCTGCTGGTCGTCCCGGCCGCCGGCCCGGACGGCCCCGCGCTGTACGTGGTCGAGGCGTCGGCGGCGACGGTGACCGAACTGGTGTCGTTCGACCTGACGCGGCGGGTGGCCGACGTGGCGCTGGACAACGCCCCGGCCACGCTGGTCGCTTCGGGCCCGGAGGCCGCCGCGGCGCTGGAGCAGGCGCTGCTGTTCGGCGCGGGCATCCTCGCGTCGGAGCAGACGGGCGTCGCCGAGTGGGCGCTCACCGAGACGGTGACCTACCTCAAGGGCCGCTACCAGTTCGGCCGCCCGGTCGGCGGATTCCAGTCGCTCAAGCACCGGCTGGCGAACCTGTACACGGACCTGGTCCTGGCCCGCGCGGCGGCCCGCAACGCCGCGGACGCGCTGGCCACGGGCACCGACGTGCCGATTTCGGTGGCGGTGGCCCAGGCCCGCAACGCGCCGATCGCCGTCCGCGCGACGGAGGAGGCGATCCAGCTGCACGGCGGCATCGGGATGACGTGGGAGCACCCGGCCCACCTGTACCTGAAGCGCGCCAAGGCGGACGAGCTCGCCCTCGGCACCCCCGGGCGGCACCGGGCCCGGCTGGCGGACCTGATCGACCTGCCCGCCTGAGTTTTCCGGAAACGGCCCGTTCCCACGAACGGGCCGTTTCCGCAACTCATTCGGCCGTGCCGGGCGGTGCGGCCGCTGCCGTACCCTGGCTGCCATGGCGCAGGCCATCCAGATGCACCTCAACCAGGCTCTGATGCGCATTCCCCGGCGGGCCGAAAGCGCGGACCGCCCGACTCTGGCCGCGACCTACGTCGCCGCGGGATCGTTTTCCGCGATGATCAATTCCGCCGACCACCAGATCCTGTTCGGCCGCCGCGGCACCGGCAAGACGCACGCGCTGCTCCACCTGCAGGAGCTCGTCGAGCGCACCGGTGACCTCGCGATCCACCTCGACCTGCGGACGATCGGGTCCACCGGCGGCCTGTACGCCAACCCCGCGCTGAGCCCGGCCCAGCGCGGCACGCAATTGCTGGTCGACACCCTCGAAGCCGTGCACGACCGGCTTTTCGCCTACGCCGTCGACGGCCGTTCCGCGGATCAGGACACGCTTCTGCGCGGTCTCGACGCGCTCGTGTCCGCGGCCACCGAAGTGGAAGTCATCGGCGAAACCGAACAGGAACAGACTTTCGGCGGCGCCGTGGAACGGGAATGCTCCGCGGAATTGTCGGTGACGCCGAAAGGCGGGGCTCGGGCTTCCGCCCGGCAGAAGACGTCGGCGACGGCGTCGAGCCGCCGCAAGCGCACCGGCGTCGAGCAGCACCGGGTGTTGTTCGGCCCGCTGAGCCGGGCGGTCCAGGCCGTGGCCGACGGCGTCCGGCCCGCGCGGTTGTGGCTGCTGCTCGACGAGTGGAGCAGCGTGCCCGTCGACCTGCAGCCGTTCCTGGCCGACCTGCTGCGGCGCAGCGTCCTGCCGGTCCGGGGCGTCACGGTGAAGATCGCCGCGATCGAGCACCGCGCGCGGTTCTTCGTCCCCCTCGAAGACGACTACCTCGGCATCGAGGTCGGCTCGGACGCGGCGTCCGCCGTCAGCCTCGACGACGCCTTGGTCTTCGACCAGTCGCCGGAGGCGGCCCAGGCGTTCTTCCGGGAGCTGTTCGCCAGCCACGTCCGGCCGATCCTCGCCTCGATGCTGCGGACGGCGGTGCCCGGCGAGTTCGTCGACGCCGCCTTCCACCGCGGCGCCTTCCCCGAGCTCGTCCGGGCCGCCGAGGGCGTTCCGCGCGACGCGATCAACATCGCGGCCCTGGCCGCCCAGCAGGCCCGCGACGGGCGGATCGCCCTCGCGCACGTGCGCCGGGCGGCCCGGGACTGGTACCTGCGCGACAAGCAGTCGGTCATCAGCCGCGACGACGAGGCCGACCGCGTCCTGGGCCTGCTGGTCGACGAGGTGATCGGCCGGCGCCGCAGCCGGACGTTCCTGCTGCCGGCCCGCGACCGCCCGGCGGCGATCGACACGCTCTGCGACGCGCGGCTGCTCCACATCCTCCGGCGCGGCGTCGTCGACCCGCGCCGTCCGGGGCGGCTGTACGACGGGTACGCCATCGACTACGGCTGCTACGTCACCCTGCTCGGCGGCGCGGCCGCGGACTCGGCGAAGCACCTCCCGGCCGACGTCTTCACGTTCGACAAGGCCGTGCTCGACCTCCGGCGGCTCGGCCAGCTTTCATGAAGAAAATTCAGTTTCTTTCGGAGTTTTTGCTCACCTGAGCGAAAATTTTGTGAGCCAGGCCACTTCACGGGTAAAAGGGTGACAAAAATGCCCTTCTTCCCATGGTTCTTGTCGACGCCCGGATCTAACCTGTGCGCCATGGAAACAGCCGTCGCGCCGACGGACGCCGGGGTGCTGGAGCGATTGACCGTGACCGTCGGTGGTCACCGCCACAGCGCGCTGGCGGCCGGGCCCGCGTCGGGCGAGCTGGTCCTGCTGCTGCACGGCTGGCCCGAGTTCGCCGACGCCTGGACCGAGCAGCTCCACGCCCTCGGTGAAGCCGGCTACCGCGCGCTGGCCGTCGACCAGCGCGGGTACGCGGCGGGCGCGCGCCCGGAGGGTGTCGAGCACTACACGCTGGATCACCTGGTCGGCGACGCCTTGGCGTTCGCCGAAAGCCAGGGAGCGGACCGCTTCCACCTGGTCGCCCGCGACTGGGGCGGCATGGTGGCCTGGGCCCTCGCGGCGGCCCACCCGGACCGGCTCCGGTCCCTCACGGTGCTGTCCACGCCCCACCCGGCGGCCCTCCAGCGCGCGGTGGCCACCGACGACGGCCAGTCGCACGACCTCGGCTACATCCGCTTCTTCCGCCGCGAGGCCGGGAAAGCCGAGAAATACCTCTTACGCGACGAAGCCGCGCAATTACGGGCTGTTTACAGCCGCCGCATTCCGAAAGCCATCGTCGAAGGCACGGTGACCAGGCTTTCCGAGCCGGGCGCCCTCACGGCGACGCTGAATTGGTACCGCGGAGCCACGAACGACGAGTTCGACATCCCGGCGGGCCGCATCAAGGTCCCGACGCTCTACCTGTGGGGCCGCGAGGACCCGTACCTCGGCCAGAGCGCGGCCGAGCAGACGGTCCACCACATCGACGCGGAGTACCGCTTCCAGATCATCGAGGGCGCCAGCCAGTGGATGGCGATGGAGGCCCCGGACGAGGTCAGCGCCCTGCTGCTCGACCACGTCCAGCGGCACTAGCGGGTGCTCACAGGTCGCTGAGCGAGGTCCCGGTGACGGTCACCTGCCCCGCCGGACCTCGCCGCGGCCGCCTGGTCCCGGGCGCCGGTGGGTCCCACGCGAAGTTCGCCTGGCCGGCGAAGCCGGAGACGGTGCCGGACACGTGGTGCTGCGCCGGCACCCGCCGGATCCGGCCGGGCAGCGGGCCGTTCTCGGTCCAGCAGCCTTCGAGGACGACGCGCGCGCCGGGCGTCAGGAGGCCGTGGCCTTCCACCAGCGGTGCGACGACGTCCGCGAAGTTCGCGTCGTCGATCAGCTCACGGCTGGGGTTGGCCGCCGACCCGGTGATCGCGACGATGAAGTCGCCTCGGTCCCCGACGCGTGGCCGACGAAGCCGAGGGTGCCGATCCGGGCGCCCTGCCGGGCGAGCTCCTGCGCGATCCGCCGCAGTTCCGCCTGGACCCCGGCGACGCTCGACGCGGCGACGACGTAGCCGGCCCCGGCGGACCGGGCTCGCAACCGGAACATGTCCGTCATCGTGCGCGGCCGCCGGGGATGCCGGCCGGCGGTGCCGGTGAACCGGGGTTCCGCGCGGTCGCCCGTGGTGATGACGTAGCTGCTGACCACCCGCTGCGGTGCTCCCGGAGCGGGTGGAGCGGCCGGACCGGGCCGGGACTGACGCTGGAGGAACACGCGCACCAGGCCGCCGACCGCGGCGTTGCCGGCGGTGCGCTGGAGCAGCAGCAACGGTTCGGCCGGGACCGCACCGGTCCGGGCCTCGCCGGTGACCTCCTCCCGCCGCACCGGCGGCCGAGGCTGCCGCTGGTGCCCGGACGTCCCCTCCACCCGGCCGGTATGCGGACCCTCTCCCGGGCGGGGAAAGACTTCATCCGGCTGACACGGGCCTCAGGCCGCCGGCGGGCGGAGGGCGTCCAGCAGCAGGTCCGCGTAGTGGTCGCCGATCTGGCGGGCCGTCAGCGAGCCGCTCCGCCGGTACCACGATCCCAGGTGGTGCACCGAGCCGAAGAAGAAGTCGACCACCACGTCGGCCGGCTTGTCGGTCCGGAACTCCCCCGACGCCTGCCCCTCCTCGATCAGCCCGCGGAACCGCTCGTGGTACTTGCGGCGCTCCGCCCGGACCGCCTTCTGCTTGTCCGGGGACAGCTGGTGCATCGACTGCAGGAAGATCGTGTTGTCGTCGAGGTTGTCGATGCTCGACACCACCACGTCGGACGCCGCCGCCGCGAGCCGCTCGCGCAGGGGCGCGTCCGACGAGGCGACGCTCTCCAGCTGGCGGGTCTGCTCGCGCAGCACGCGGGCGTAGATCTCGTAGAGCAGGTCGTCCTTCGAGCCGAAGTAGTGGTACATCGCGCCCTTGGTGACGCCCGCCGCCTCGACGATCTCCTGGACCGACGTGCGGTCGAAGCCCTTCTTGGCGAACAGCTTCGTGGCGTGCTCCAGCAGCCGCCGGGGCACGGCGGCCTGGTCGTCGCCGGTGGCCTCGCCCGGCTTGCGGGTGCTTGCTCGAGTCACCGCAGGACCCCCTCTCAGGACGCACCAGGATAACGCCACGACAGGAACCGCCGCGGGTTGTCCACGAGCATCGTCGTGATGTCCGCTTCGGACACTCCGCGCTCCCGCAGCGCCGGCAGCACATCGCGGGTGATGTGCAGGTAGTGCCAGTTCGGCGCGATCACCGGCAGCTGCGCCGCGGGCAGCCAGTCGATGTAGCAGGACGCGTCGTGCGAGAGCACCATGCTGCCCGCGTACCCGCGCTCGCACAGCGCGGCGACCGTGTTCACCCGCTCCTCGAACGGCAGCAGCAGGTCCAGGCCGAACCGGTCCATCCCCAGCAGGGAACCGGAGTCGGCGAGCTCGGTCAGGTAGCCCAGGTCCGCCGAGTCCCCCGAGTGCCCGATCAGCACCCGGGTCAGGTCGACGCCTTCGGCCGCGAAGATCTCCTGCTGCTCCAGCCCGCGCCGGGTGCCCGCGTGCGTGTGCGTCATGATCGGCGCGCCCGTCTCGACGTGCGCCTTGGCCACCGCGCGCAGCACGCGTTCGACACCCGGCGTCACCCCCGGTTCGTCGGTGGCGCACTTGAGCAGCCCGGCCTTGACGCCGGTGTCGGTGATGCCGTCCCGGATGTCCCCGACGAACATCGCGATCAGCGGGTCCTCGCCCTGCAACAGCGTCCCGGACCCACGGAAGTGCAGGTAGTGCGGCACGTCGTGGTAGGTGTAGAGCCCGGTCGCGACGACGATGTTGACGTCCACCTCGGCCGCCACCCGCTGCACGCGCGGGAGGTAGCGGCCCAGGCCGATCACCGTCGGGTCGACGATCGTGTCGATCCCGGCTTCCTTCAGCTCCGTCAGCCGCCGGATCGCTTCGGGGACCTGCTCCTCCTCGCGGAACCCTTCGTGCTCCGGGTAGTTGTCGGCGAATTCGGGGCTCAGCACGAAGAGGTGCTCGTGCATCAGCACCCGGCCCAGCGCCTCCGGCGCGATCGCGCCGCGCACCGTCTCGATCATCAGCCCCTCGCCCGCAGCTCGCGGCGCAGGATCTTGCCGCTGGTCGTCTTCGGCAGCTCGTCGAGGACTTCGACGGTGCGCGGGTACTTGTAGGCGGCGAGCCGTTCCTTGCACCAGGCGACCAGCTCCGCGGGATCGGCGGTGGCCCCGGGCGCCGGGCTGACGTACGCCTTCACCGTCTCGCCCCGGTACTCGTCGGCGATCCCGACGACGGCCGCCTCGCGGACCGCCGGATGCGTGTACAGGACGTCCTCGACCTCACGCGGCCAGACCTTGAAGCCGGACGCGTTGATCATGTCCTTCTTGCGGTCGACGACGTAGACCCAGCCGCGTTCGTCCATGAACCCGATGTCGCCGGTGAGCAGCCGGCCGCCGGGCAGCGCCTCGGCGGTGGCGTCCGGCCGGTTCCAGTAGCCCGAGACGACCATCGGGCCCTCGACGGCGATCTCGCCCGCCTGGCCGGGCGGCAGCTCTTCGCCGTCCTCGCCGAGGATCCGGACGATGGTGTCCGGCACCGGCAGGCCGATCGAGATGGTGCCGGAGTCCGGGTCGATCGGTGCTTCGAGGGTGCCGGGGACGACGACGCAGCCCGCGGTGGTTTCGGTGAGGCCGTAGCCGTTGTGGATGTAGTGCCCGGTCTTCGCCCGGAAGGCCTCGACGACGGCGGGCGGCAGCGCGGCACCGCCGGAGTACAGCAGCGCGAACGAGTCGAAGTGCGCGCGGCTGAACGACGGGTGCGCCATCAGCGCCATGTAGGCCGTCGACGGCCCCACCGTGTACGACGGCTTGTGCTCGACGAACGCGTCGAGCACGACGCCCGGTTCGAAGCGGTAGGCCAGCGCCAGGGTGCCTTCGATGTCGATCGCGGAGCCGAGCTCGCAGACCATGCCGGTGATGTGGAACAGCGGCGCGAGCCCGAACAGCGTCGAGCCCGCGGGCAGGCCGCTGAACGAGCCGAGGCCCGCGGCGTTCGTCCCGATGTTGCCGTGGGTGTTGGTGGCGCCCTTGGGCGTGCCGCTGGTGCCGGAGGTGTAGCTGATCAGCGCGGTGTCGTCGAGGGCGAAGGCGGGTTCCGGCGGCTTCGGGCCCGGCGTCGCCGCGGCTCCGAGGAGTTCGGTCGCGCCCGGCGTCTCCTCCCTCTCGACCTTGGCCAGGACGCGCTCGTCGTCGCGGGTCTGGAACTCGAGTTCGCTGGTGGTGAGCGCGATGCCGACGCCGTTCGCGGCCGCGGTCTCGCCGATGTAGGCGTTCCAGCCGCGCTGGGAGCAGACGACCGCCTTGACCCCGGCGTCGGTGAACACGTGCGTGAGCTCGCGTTCGCGGTACATCGGGTTGACCGGCACCACGATCCCGCCGGCCTTCCACGCGCCGAGCAGGGCGATCACGAACTGGGGGATGTTCTGGAGCACCAACGCGAGCCGGTCGCCGCGGGCGAAGCCGTGGGCCGCCAGGTACCGCGCGACGCCGTCGGAGAGCTCGTCGACCTCGCGGTAGCTCAGCCGCGCGTCGAAGTACGCGATCGCCGTCCGGTCCGGGACGTGGTCCACGGCCCGGCGGAACGATTCGGGCAACGTCGTCGGCTTCGCCGGTTCCGCGTCCCGCACCCGTTCGTCGTAGCTCGCGAGCCAAGGCTTCGCGTCGTACCAGCTCATCCAGCGACCTCCTTTGGACACCGACCGGTCGGTATGGCGACGCTAGGAGGACCCGGCGGCCCGCGTCAAGCCCGCGCGCGCACGCCGGAATTGCGCACGGCAATTCTCGTGCGCGCGAAACCGTGCCAAAACAATGCGGCCAGATACCGCCGTCACAGGGGTACACGTACCCCGGTTCGAAATGGTTCAGATCTTCTTTTCCGACCGGATCACACTGGACAAACCCCTGATCGAGAGGCCACCATGGTCGTCGGCGACCAGCTTGGTCCGCCCCATCCGAATACTCCGCCGCATCCCCCGAAGACGGCGGAGCACCCATATGTTCACGCTAACTCACGTACGAAAACGGAGTCATTCATGCCTGCTTCCGGTGGACGACACCGCCTATCCAAGCGGACGAAGATCGCGACCGGGGTCTTCGCCCTCGCGATCGCGGGCGGAGCACTGGCCGTCGCCACGACCTTCGGCGACCCCGGCGCCGCCAACGCCGCCTCGGGCGGCCAGGCGGCGGTCGGCCAGATCAGCTGTCCCGACGTGGCGAGCAAGCTCCCGGCCATCCCCGCGCAAGCGCAGGCCGAGGTGCAGCGCAACCTGGAGCTGCTGAACACCCAGATCAACGAAGCCAACAACCGGCTCCGCACGAGCGTCGGCCAGGGCGGCCCGAACTTCGTCCAGAACGCCATCCTCGGCCCCCTGGCGGACAAGCGGAAGTCCACGATCGACCGCATCGCCATCTCGATCGGGCGCCGGGCCGAGAAGCCCCAGGGCCTCGACAGCCTGGCCACCTGCGCGGTGGGCGGCGCCGGTGCCGCCGCTCCGGCGCCGGCCCAGGGCACCGGCAACGGCGGCCAGAACGGCACCACCGGGAACAGCGGCCAGAACGGCAACCAGGGGAACACGGGCAACACCGGCGGCGTCGGCAGGATTTCCTGCCCGGACGTGGCCAGTCAGCTGCCCGCCATTCCCGCCCAGGCCCAGGCGGAGGTGCAGCGCAACCTGGAGCTGCTGAACACCCAGATCGACGAAGCCAACAACCGCCTGCAGACGACCGTCGGCCAAGGCGGCCCCAACTTCGTCCAGAACGCCATCCTCGGCCCGCTGGAAGACAAGCGCGTGGCGACGATCAACCGGATCGCCACCGCCATCGGCCGCAACGCGGCCAAGCCGCAGGGGCTCGACGCGCTCGCGCCCTGCAGCCGGTGACCACCGCGGTCCGGCGGGGGGTGCGCCCCGCCGGGCCCGCGGTCACCGGGCCAGCAGCGCGCTGATCCACAGGAAGCCCTTCGCGGTCATCGTCACCCGCACCTCCGTGGTGACGACCGGATCGAATGCGAACGACGTCGGGTCGTTCGAGCCGGTTCCCCACGTGATCCGCAGGTTCCGCACCGGCTCGAACCCCCGGGCCGTGCGCTGGGCGACTTCGACGGCGACCGGCCGCGCCAGCTTCGCGTCCACCACGAAGTTCGCCGTCACGGCGCCGATCCGCTGGGCCGACGGCCAGGCCAGGGACACCCAGTCCTCGGCCCGCGGCCGGCTCACCGCGGCCAGCGTCGACGTCGCCGGTTTGACGTACTGGTTGGACCAGCCGGTGGCCGGATTCCCGTCCAGCATCGCGGCCGGCAGCGTGTCCGGGGCGCCCGAGTAGCTCGCGTCCGCGGTCGAGACGACCGCGGCCACCGGGACCTCGACCGCCCGCGCTCCCGGGCCGTTGCGCTGCCCGAGGGACGTGCCGGGCAGGGTGAGCTTCCCCGGCGTCAGCCCCGGGGCGCTCGCCGTCACGGTGATCGGCCCGCGGCCGCCGGTCGCCGCGACGACGGCGACGGCCAGCCCCTTGAACGCCGGGATCGTCGGCTGCTGGTAGCTCTGGGCGAGTTCCTGCCGTCCGTTGTCGACCCCGGCGACCCGGCCGGGCCCGGCGACGGTGAACCGCAGCACCGGCCCGTCCCCGGGCACGACGACCCCGTGGGCGTCCACGACCGACGCCGTCACGAAGGTCATCGCCCCAGCCACCACCCGGCCGCCGGGCTCATCCACCCGCAGCCGGACCGCGCGCGGCGGGCCGGCCGTGACGAGCTCGTCGCGGGCCACCTCGCGGCCGCCGGACCGGGCGATCGCGGTCAGCGTGCCGGGTGCGAAGGGCACGGTCCAGGTCAGGTGCAGCTTGCCGGTGCTGCCGTTCGGGCTGGTGTAGCTGCCGGAGGGGTCGTTCTTGTCGTCGCCGGCCGGTTCGGTCGTCTCCAGGTACGGCCGTCCGTCCACAGTGGTCTTGCGGTCGAACTTCCGCACCCCCAGGGACTTCCCGTTGAGCACCAGCTCGACGGTGTCCACAGTGGAATAGACCCACACCGCGACGGGCTCGCCGGGCCGGTGGTTCGTCCAGTCCATCGGGGTCAGGTGCACCATCGGCGCGGTGGTCCACTGGCTGCGGAAGAGGTGGAAGGCGTCCTTGGGCAGGCCGGCGCTGTCGACCGCGCCGAAGAAGGACGTCTTGACCGGGAAGACGTCGTACGGCGTCGGCTCGCCGAGGTAGTCCTGGCCCGACCAGAGGAATTGGCCCTGGCAGAACTTCCGGTCGCGGTCCTTCTTCAGCGAGTACTCCCCGCTGAAGGTCCACGAAGCCAGGTTGTTGTCGTAGGACGACGTCGCCCGCTTGCCCGGCGTGTGGTTCTCGCCGGTGTTGAGCAGATCGGGTTCCTGGTAGACCCCGCGCGTCGAGGTCTCCGAGGACGATTCCGACTCGAAGAAGAACTTGTCCGGGTACTGCCGGTGCAGCCCGTCGATGGACTGGGCGGTGTTGTAGTTGACGCCGAGGCCGTCGAGCTGCTTCAGGATGAGGTCCTGCGGTGAGCCCGGCGCGGGCACACCGCGGTAGCGGTCGGAGCCCATGACGACCGGCCGGGTGGTGTCGATCGCGCGGACCGCGGCGATCAGCCCGGCCGCGATCTCGGGGCCGCCCGCCATCGACGCGTCCGGCACCTCGTTGCCGATCGACCACAGCACGACCGCGGGCGAGTTCTTGGCCGCGTGCACCATTTCGGCGATGTCGCGCGCGCTCCACTCGTCGAAGTCGCGGTGGTAGTCGTATGCGAGCTTGCCGGTCCGCCAGCAGTCGAAGGCCTCGACCATCATGACGATCCCGAGCCGTTCGCAGACCGTCACCAGCTGCGGGTCCGGCGGGTTGTGCGCGGTCCGCAGCGCGTTGACACCCATCGCGAGCATCAGCCGCATCTGGTGTTCCAGCGCGGCCGGGTCGACCACCGCGCCCAGCGCGCCCTGGCTGGAGTGCAGGTTGACCCCGCGCAGCTTCATCGGCTCGCCGTTGAGCGAAAATCCGTTGTCCGGGTGGAATTCGGCGTAGCGGAAGCCGAACTCCGTGGTGGTCGTGTCGAGCACGCGCCCGGCGACGACGACGTCGGTGCGCAGCCGGTACAGCTTGGCGGCGCCGATCGACCACAGCTGGGGCTTCTCGACCCGCAACCCGGTCACCGCCGTCGTGGTCCGCCCGGCGGGAACCGCCACGGTCGTCGAGCCGTTCGCGACGACCCGGCCCGCCGGGTCGGTGACCGTGGTGCGCACCTGCGCGGTGACCGCGGCGCCGGAGTCGTTGCCGACGTCGGTGGTCACCCGCACGGTGCCCCGGCCGGCGGCGATGTCCGGGGTGGTGACGAACGTGCCGTGCCGGGCCACGTGCACCGGCTCGGTGACGACCAGGCGAACGCGGCGGTAGATCCCGCTGCCGGAGTACCAGCGGCTGCTGGGCAGCGGGTTGGTGGCGCGCACGGCGAGGACGTTCGGCGTCCGCCCGTCGGTGTGCAGCCGGCCGGTGAGGTCGAAGGCGAACCCGGTGTAGGCGTACGGGTGGTGGCCGAGCAGCTCGCCGTTCAGGTACACGTGAGCGTCGGAATAGACGCCGTCGAACTCGACCGACACGCGCTTGCCGGCCTGCGACGGCGGGAGCGTGAACGTCTTGCGGTACCAGCCGAGGCCGCCGCGGAAGAAGCCGGACCCGCTGCTGGTGCCCCGGTCCGTCGGCGGGAGCTCGATGCTCCAGTCGTGCGGGAGGTCGACGACCGGCCACGCCGAGTCGTCGAAGCCGGGTTCCGGGGCGTCGGCGAAGCGGCCACCGGGATCGTCGACGCCGTCGGGGTTGGCCAGCGCGAACCGCCAGCCGGCCGTGAAATCGCTTTCCTGGACCGCGCCCGGCTGCGCGAGCGCGTCGGCGGCCCGGGCGACCGGCGCGACCGCCGTCACGGCGACAGCGGCACCCGCCCCGCCCAGCACGACCCGTCTGCGGAGACCGCTCGGTTCTTCTTGCGGCATCGGGCGAGCCCCTTCCAGCGCGGCGATGTGCGGGCGGAAAGCACTATGGCACAGAGGTTTCCGGACAATCAAAGGGTTCGACATTTTCGAACCCGGTTCTCGACAACCACCCAAGCGACCGCTTAGTATCGTGGCCGAACCTCGAGGAGGCGGCGATGTCCACTGTGGATGGTGTGCGGTACGAGGCGGACGACGCGGTCGCGACGTGCACGTTCGACCGGCCGACCTCGAGCAACGCGATGGACGTGCCGATGCAGGCCCGCTACGGCGCCCTGCTGCGGCAGGCCGACGCCGACCCGGAGGTCCGCGCGGTCGTCGTCACCGGGGCGGGCCGGGCCTTCTGCCCCGGCGCCGACCTGGGCCTGCTGGACAAGATCGCCACGCGGCCGCCGGTCGAGGACAACTTCCGGGACGTGCTGGCGGCGGCGGCGGTGGGCGTCCCGGTGGTCGCGGCGATCAACGGCGGCTGCGCCGGCCTGGGGTTCGTCATCGCCTGCTCGGCGGACGTCCGGTTCGCCGCCGCGGGCGCGAAGTTCACCACCGCCTTCGCCCGCCGCGGCCTGATCGCCGAGTACGGCATCGCGAAGCTGCTCCCGGAGCTGGTCGGCCAGGGCCGGGCCCGGGACCTGCTGCTGTCCGGGCGGACGTTCACCGCGGAGGACGCCCTCGGCTACGGCCTGGTCCAGGAGGTCGTCCCGCCCGGCGAACTGCAGCTGCGCGCGCACGCGTACGCGACCGAGCTGGCGACCTACAGCGCACCGCGGTCGATGGCCGTCATGAAGCGGCAGTTCGCGCACGAGGCGTCGCTGCCGCTTCCCGAGGCCGCCCGCTCGGCCACCGAACTGATGCTCGAGTCGTTCGGCCACCCGGAGCTGGCCGAAGGGCTGGCCAGCTGGAACGAGCGCCGCCCGCCGCGGTTCCCGCCGGCTCCCGCCGGCCGATGAGTTTCCGCGTCGCCGGGCGTCAGTAGGAGCATGGCCAAACTGCTCTACGCGTTCAGCTGCTCGATCGACGGGTTCATCGCCGGCCCGGGCGGGGACATGTCCTGGTTGACGCCGTACCTGGGGCCGCCACCGGTGGACGTGGTCCCCCGCATCGGCGCCCTCCTGGTCGGCCGCCGCACCTTCGACGGCGACGACCCGCACCGCGGCGGCCCGGGTGAGGGGAAGGCGTTCGGCGGCGGCTGGGAGGGGCCGCAGTTCGTGCTGACCCACCGTCCGGCCGACCCGGTGCCCGGGGTGACCTTCGCGGGCGACCTGGGTGCGGCGGTGTCGGCGGCCAAGGCGGCGGCCGGGGACAAGTACGTCAACGTGCTCGGCGCCGACGTCGCCCGGCAGTGCCTGGAGGCCGGGGTGCTGGACGAGGTGCTGGCCCTGCCGGTGCCGGTGCTGCTGGGCAGCGGGGTCCGGATCTTCTCGCGGGTCGGCCCTCCGGTGCGGCTGTCCCCGGTCGGTCCGTGCTGGTACCGGGTGGATTCCTGAGGGCTCACGCGACCTTCGGCGCGGCCCGCATGCCGATGTAGGCGCAGGCGGTGCCGTCGGCCAGGGTGGCGAACACGACCGGCAGCCAGTCGTCGCTGAAGGCGCCGTCCGCGCGGCCGGCGTACACGTCCTCCGACACCGCGACGAGGTCCGACTCGATGGGCGGGGCCAGCCCGGCCATGCCGTCGACGAACGCGTACCGCAGGTGGGCCACGCCGTCACGCTCGGAAACGGTGATCTCCACGCCTTCGCGCCGGTAGACGCCGGCGCGGTCGCCGAGCGCGGCCGGTACCGGCCGGGTGGGCGGGCCGAACGGTTCGGGCATGCGGACGCCGGCGAGTTCGTGCAGCAGCTCGCGGACCAGGTCGGAGTAGAGCCGGCGAGCGCCGCCGCCGTTGGTGAGCAGCACGACGGCCACGCCGGCTTCCGGTGCGACGCGGAGGAAGCCGTACTGGCCGATGGTCGCGCCGTCGTGGCCGAAGCCGGGGGTGCCGTCCCAGTCGTAGAGCGTCCAGCCCAGGCCCCAGCCGTCGGAATCGACCGTCCATTTGTCGGGGCAATCGGTCTCGCGGTGCCGCATCGCGTCGGTGCTTCCCTTGCGCAGCAACCGGGTTCCGTCCGGGGCGACCCCGCCGTCCAGGTGCATCCGGGCCAGCCGCAGGACGTCGGCCGCGGTGGCGCACAGGACACCGCCGTACGGGCCGGCCGAGCGCGGCAGCGGGTTCCACACCGGCGCCGGATCGGGGTCGGCACCCCCTTCGCCGAGGTGGCCCATCGCGGCCCGGAACCGCAGGACGTCTTCGGGCAGCGTCACCGTGTGGGTGAGACCCAGCGGTGCGCAGAGCCGCTCCTGGAGCGCGGTGTCCCAGGTCTGGCCGGTGAGCACCTCGACGATCCGGCCGAGCACGTTGTAGCCGACGCTGCTGTAGGAGATCGCCATCCCGGGCGGGCAGTCGAGCGGGACGTCGCGCGCGGCCTCGACGTAGGCGGCGAGGCAGTCGTCGCCGCGGCCGGTGTCGCGGGTGAAGTCGCAGGTGAGCCCACTGGTGTGGGACAGCAGCTGGCGGGCGGTGATCGTCTTCGACGCGACCGGATCGGCGACGGTGAAACCGGGCAGGACGTCGCGGACCGGGGCGTCGAGGTCGAGCCGGCCCTCTTCGGCCAGCTGCAGGACGAGCGTCGCGGTGTGGATCTTGGTGATGGAGCCGACCTGGAACACCGAATCGGTCGTCGCCGCGACTCCGGTGCCCCGGTGCAGCACCCCGGAGGCGAGTTCGTGAATCTCGCCCCCGGCGAGCACCGCCAGGGTCGCGCCGGGGACGTGGTGGGCGGCGCGGAGCTCGTCGAAGCGGCCCTTCCAGCGGTCATGGTCGAAAGTCACAGCTTCTGCGTACGGTGTTCCGGTCATGCGAACACTGTACGCAAGACGGTTCGACGTGCGCAAGGGCGCACGGCGTGCGCTACGGTGACGTGGCGAAAGGAGGCATCATGACGGCCGAAGAACCCGTGGTGTCGGTGTGGACGCGCCCGCAGCGGCGCCGGGAGCAGCCCGCGCTGAGCCGCGCGCAGATCGTGGCCGCAGCGCTCGAACTCCTCGACGCCGAAGGGCTCGAGGCGCTGAGCATGCGCACGCTGGGCGCCCGGCTGGACGCGGCCGCGACGTCGCTCTACCGCCACGTGGCCAACAAGGACGAACTGCTGGAACTGGTCGTCGACGAGGTGTACGGCCAGATCGAAGTCCCGGAAATCCGGGACGGCGACTGGCGGCGCGCGGTGACGGCCTGCGCGGCGAGCGCGCGAGCGGCTTTGCTGCGGCACGCGTGGATCGCGTCGGTGCTCGGCCAGACCGGCCTGGCCTACCTGGGGCCGAACGTGATGCGCCTGAACGAGCGCATGCTCGCCCTGTTCGAGGCGGCCGGGTTCCCGCCGGCGGAGGCCGACCGCGCGCTGGGCGCGGTGATGGCGTACGTGATCGGCACGGCAACCACGGAAGCGGCGTGGCTGACCACGGTCGCGCGCAGCGGCCGGACCGAGCAGGAGTGGATCGACCGGCTGGAGCCCGCGCTGCGGGAGGCGACGAAGCCGTACCCGCGGCTGCACGCACTGGCCACGGCCGAGGGCAGCGACGCCGAGACGGCCCGCGGCGACGGCTTTTCCTACGGCCTGGAGCGGATGCTGGACGGGCTGGCCGCCCGTCTCACGCCCACTGAGTGAGAGCGCTCCCAGCGTTGTCCGCGTCCGGAACCGCCGAACTGCCCGCGGCGAGCAGGTGAAGCTTTACACCGTCGGATCCACTCTTTACCCTTCCTCTCTGGAAGCGCTCCCAGGCTGAGGAGGCGGCGTGCGCACTTCGACGACGAAGGCGATGACCCGGGCGATCGTGGCGCTGCTCGTGCTCGGCCTGGCCCTGGTGGCGCCGGGAGGGCCCGCGGCCGCCGCCGGGAAGTTCAACTACGGCGAGGCGCTGCAGAAAGCCGTGTGGTTCTACGACGCTCAGCGCTCCGGTACCCTGCCCGCCGACAACCGGGTCTCCTGGCGCGGGCCCTCGGCGCTCAACGACGGCAAGGACGTCGGGCTGGACCTCACCGGCGGATTCTACGACGCCGGCGACCACGTCAAGTTCGGGCTGCCGTTCGAGTTCAGCATGACCATGCTCGCCTGGGGCGCGCTGGAGAACCGCACCGCCTACCAGAACTCCGGCCAGTGGGCGGCCCTGCTGTCGAACCTGCGCTGGGGCAACGACTGGCTGATCAAGGCGCACCCGCAGCCCGACGTGCTCTACGGCCAGGTCGGCAAGGGCGACGACGACCACAAGTGGTGGGGTCCCGCCGAGACGATGACCATGGCCCGGCCCGCCTACCGCATCGACGACTCCTGCCCCGGCTCCGACCTCGCCGGCGAAGCCGCCGCCCAGCTGGCGGCCGGCTCGATGGTGTTCCAGAGCGGCGATCCGACCTACGCGGCAACCCTGCTCACCCACGCCAAGCAGCTGTATTCGTTCGCCGACAACCACCGGGGCGTCTACTCCAACTGCATCACCGACGCCCAGAACTTCTACAAGTCCTGGAGCGGCTACCAGGACGAGCTCGTGTGGGGCGCGATCTGGCTCTACAAGGCCACCGGCGACAGCAGCTACCTGACCAAGGCGCGCGCCGAGTACGAAAAGCTGGGCACCGAACCGCAGACCACCACCCGCTCCTACCGCTGGACACTGGCCTGGGACGACAAGTCCTACGGCGCCTACGTCCTGCTCGCCCAGCTCACCCGCGACGCCGAGTACGTGACCGACGCCAACCGCTGGCTGGACTGGTGGACCACCGGCGTCAACGGCCAGCGCGTGCCCTACTCCCCCGGCGGCCAGGCCGTGCTCGACCAGTGGGGCTCGCTGCGGTACGCGGCCAACACCGCGTTCGTGGCGCTCGTCTACTCCGATTGGCTGCGCAGCACCGATCCCACGCGCGCCACGACGTACCACGACTTCGGCGTCCGGCAGATCGACTACGCGCTCGGTGACAACCCGCGCGGCGCGAGCTTCGAGGTCGGGTTCGGCGTCAACCCACCCCGCAACCCGCACCACCGCACCGCGCACGGCTCCTGGGCCGACAACATCAACGAGCCCACGCAGAGCCGGCACACCCTCTACGGCGCGCTCGTCGGCGGCCCCAGCTCGGCCAACGACGCCTACACCGACGACCGCACGAACTACACGATGAACGAGGTGGCGCTCGACTACAACGCCGGCTTCACCAGCGCGCTGGCCCGCCTCTACGGCGAGTACGGCGGCACCCCGCTGGCCTCCTTCCCGCCGCGGGAAACCCCGGACGGCCCGGAAATCCTCGCGCAGGGCGCCCTCAACCAGCCCGACGGTGGCACGTTCACCGAAGTCAAGGCGTACGTGCTCAACAAGTCGGCCTGGCCCGCCCGTACGTTCACCGGCTCGCTGCGCTACTTCTTCACCCTCGACGGTGCCACCACCCCCGGCCAGATCTCGGTGACCTCGGCCTACAACCAGTGCGACGCGCCGACCGTGCACCAGTTCTCCGGCGCGGTCTACTACGTCGAGGTGCCGTGCTCGGGCGGGGTCGCCCCGGGCGGGCAGTCCCGCTACCGCAAGGAAGTGCAGTTCCGGATCACCAGTGCCGGCACCTGGAACCCGGCCGACGACTGGTCGCACACCGGTCTCGCCGCCGCCGGATCGGCGCCCGCGGATTCCTCGCGGCTGGTGCTCACGCAGGGCTCGGCGGTGCTGTGGGGCACCCAGCCGGGACCGTCCACAGCGGACACCACCCCGCCGGCCGCCCCCACCGGGGTGACCGCCGTGCCCGGCAGCACCACGGCCTCTCTGACCTGGACGGCCGCCACCGACGACGTCGGCGTCGCCGGGTACGAAGTGCTGAACGCGGCCGGCGCGGTGATCGGCAGCGCCACCGGCACCAGCTACCAGGTCACCGGCCTCACGCCCGGCACCGCGTACACGTTCTCGGTGCGCGCCCGGGACGCGGCCGGCAACCGGTCCCCGGCCAGCAGCCCGGTTTCGGTCACCACCACGACCGGCGGCGGTGACCCCGGCACCGGCTCGCTCGCCGTGCAGCAGCGCGGCGACAGCGCGGCCACCGGCAACCAGATCCGCACCGGCCTCCAGGTCGTCAACCGGGGCAGCACCCCGGTCGCCCTCAGCGGTGTCACCGCCCGCTACTGGTTCACCGGCGACGGCACCAACCCGAGTTACCAGATCTGGTGCGACTACGCGGTTCTGGGCTGCGGCAACGTCTCCCTTCGCGTGGTGAAGCTCGGTTCGCCGCGCCAAGGGGCCGACGCCTACGTCGAACTGGGCTTCACCGGCGGCACCCTCGCCGCCGGCGCGAGCACCGGCGAGGTCCAGGTCCGCGTCGCGAAGGCCGACTGGTCGGCGTTCAACCAGGCCGACGACTACAGCTACCGCGCGGCGGCGTCGTTCGCCGACCTCGCCGCCGTCACCGCCTACCGCTCGGGCACCCTCGACTGGGGCATCGAACCCTAGTTGCGGATGAAGGTGTGCGAGGTGTCCCGGTTGCCGACGTTGAGGGCCTGCCCGACGCTCAGCTGGTAGTGGCCGCCGCTGAAGTAGAGGAAGATGGTGTGGCCGGTGGTGTTGTTCTTCACCGACGAGGCGTTGTTCCGGATGCACTGACCCTGGCCGAGGCCCGGGCCCTTGAACTCGTAGCAGGTCGGCTGCGTGGTCCCGTAGTCGCTGACCGAGCCGTTGAAGTCCGACACCGAGCCGGTCTGGTTGTACCCGTACCACAAGCAGAACTCGCCCAGCTCACATTTCCCGTTGCGGGGCGTCGCCGCCGAAGCGGTGCCGGTCACCGCCATCGCCAGTGCGGCCGCCGCGCCGACGGCCAACGACGTCCGGACGACGTTCTTCCCGATGGTTCCCACGTGGACTCCTTCTCCCGTGCGCCGGTGCCCGCGGTCCGGGCACCCGCACCGTCACGTTCCACGCCGGTGGGCCGTTGAGGCCCGGCCGGCCGGTTCACCCGTTCGGCCGCGCCGCCGGTTTCCTCGATAGCGAACGGATAGCGCGGCTGCGCAACGATCTTCTCGTCGATTCCCGCTGATGAGAGGAGTGATCATGGCTCGCATGATCAACGCCCTGGGTGACCGGCTGCTGGGGCTGTTCCTGCGCGAGGTGAAGGCCGGCGCTTGCATCCCCGAGCACGGCCAGGTCTGCAAGACGCTGCACTACGACTGCTACGGCAACTGCAAGTAACCGCGGCGTCCTCGCCTTTCCCGCCGCGGTCCCCCCGCGGCGGGAAAGGCCCGCCCAAGGAGGTGCACCGATGCTCGGCGCCCAGTTCGTGTTCGCCGCCCGGGTCCTGATCGGGCTGGTGTTCGCGGTCGCGGCCGTCGGGAAGCTCGCCGGACGGGCGCGGCTGACCGAGTTCACCGATTCGCTGGCGCCGCTCGGCCGGTCACCGGTCGGCTGGCTGCCGGTCGCCGCCGGGACCGCCGTGGCCGAACTGGCCGCGGCCGTGCTCGCCGGGGTCCCCGGCACCTCCCGGGCCGGGCTCGGGCTGGCGACGGCGATCCTGCTCGTCTTCTGCGCCGCGATCGCCCGGTCGATGCGGCTGGGCCGGCGCGTCACCTGCCGCTGCTTCGGCCGCTCCGGGGCGGTTCTCGGGCGGACCCACCTCGTCCGCAACGCACTCCTCGCCGTGGTGGCCGCCGCGGCCGCCGTCGTCCCGGCGGGGCCTGGTCTCGGCCTCGACACCGGCGCCGCCGCCGCGCTCGTCGGCGCGTTCGGCGCACTCGTCGCGATCAACTGGGACAGCCTGGCCGGCCTGGTCGGCCGGACGGACACCGCCCATCGCTGAAAGAGGTATCCCATGTCGTTCCTGGTGGCCGTGGTCGCGGTGCTGGCCGTGCTGACGGTGCTCAACCTCCTGCTGTCCTCGGCGATCATCCGGCTGCTGAACGAGCAACGTCGTCCGGTGACCCCCGACCTGCCCGCCGTGGGCACCCAGATCGGGGCGTTCGAGGTCACCGACGCCGACGGCCGGACCGTCACCGACGGCGAGCTCGACGACGTGCTCGTCGCGTTCCTCTCCCCCACCTGCGGGCCGTGCCGGCGCATCGCGGACAAGCTCACCGAGCCGACCGTCGCGTTCGTGATCGACGGCGGTGACCGGGCCAAGGCCGTCGAGTACGCGGCCGGGCTGGGCCCGTCGGTGCGCGTCGCCTACGTCGGCGACCGCAGCCCTGTGTCGGCCGCGTTCACCGCGGGGGACGTCACCCCGACCCTGCTCCGCGTCCGGGACCGGCGGATCGCCGCCGCCGGCCACGACCTCGACGCCGTGCGCCTGCAGCCCGCCCGATGAACCTGCTCCGGGCGGCGGGCCCCGCGTTCGGCATCGCCTGGCGCGCATCGCGGGTGGCCACCGGCGGCTCGGTCGCGCTGGCGGTGCTGGCCGCGGCCCTGCCCGCGGTGTCGGCGTGGCTGGGGAAGCTGCTGTTCGACGAGCTGGCCGGCGGCCGGGACCGCGGCCTGATCGTGCTGCTGGCCCTCGGCTCGGCGGCCGGTCTCGCCGTCGCGGCCGCGATCACCGCCGTCGCCTCCTACTGCACCGCCATCGTGCGGGCCAAATCGGCGATCGAGGCGGAAGACCGGCTGGTCGGCGCGGTCGGCGCGCTGCCCGGGTTGCGCCGGCTGGAGGACCCGGCGTTCCTCGACCGGGTCCGGCTGGCCGAGCAGGGCGCGCAGGAGGCGTCGCCCGCGGTGCTCGCCCTGACCGTCGAGTCGGTGCGCACGCTGATCGCCGTGCTCGGGTTCGGCGGTGCCGTCCTGCTCGTGTGGCCGCCGATGGCCGGGCTGCTCGCCGCGTCGCTGGCGGCCGCGGCGGTCTCCCAGCTGACGTTGTCCCGCCTGCGCGCGCGGGAGGCCGAGGCGATGATGGCCACCCAGCGCCAGCGGTTCCTCTTCCGCTCGCTCTGCTCGGACCTCAAGGCGGCCAAGGAGATCCGGCTCTTCGGCCTCGCGGACCTGTTCCGGTCGCGCATGGTGACCGCGGTGCGTGCGGCGACGGCCAGCGAATGCGCCATGCAGCGCCGGATCGCCGCCGCCGGGATCGCCGCCGCGGTCGTCTCGGCGGTGGTGGCCGGCATCGCCCTCGTGGTCGCCGCGACCGGCGCCGCCCGGGGATCGCTGTCCATCGGCGACGTCACCCTCTTCACGGCGGCGGTGGCCGGCATCCAGTCCCCGGTGGGCGCGCTGCTGGGCCAGCTCGGCCGGGCCGGCGGCTCGCTCGGCTTGTTCCGGCACTACCTCGACGTCGTCGCGACCGAACCCGACCTCGCCCCCGGGACGAACGCCGTGCCCGCGCTGACGACCGGCATCGAACTGCGGGACGTGTGGTTCCGCTACGACCCGGCCGGCCCGTGGGTGCTGCGCGGGGTCGACCTGGTGATTCCGGCCGGAGCCGCGGTCGGGCTGGTCGGGGTGAACGGCGCGGGCAAGTCGACGCTGGTGAAGCTGCTGTGCCGGTTCTACGACCCCGACCGCGGGCGGATCCTGTGGGACGGCGTGGACATCAGCACCTGCGACCCGGCCGCGTTGCGGGCCCGGATCGGCGCCACCTTCCAGGACTTCACCAGCTACGACCTGACCGCGGCCGACAACGTCGGCATCGGCGACGTCACCCACCTCGGCGACCTCGGCCGCATCCGCGCCGCGGCCCGCCTGGCCGAGATCGACCCGGCGCTGTCGGCGTTGCCGCGCGGCTACGAAACCCTGCTGTCCCGGGCTTTCCTGGACGTCGACGACAAGTCCGGGGCGGCGCTGTCCGGCGGCCAGTGGCAGCGGGTCGCGCTGGCCCGGTCCCTCATGCGCGCCGGCGCCGACCTGCTCATCCTCGACGAGCCCAGCTCCGGCATGGACGCCGACGCCGAGACCCGGACCCACGAGGCCCTGCGCACCCACCGGGCCGGCCGGACGAGCGTGCTGATCTCCCACCGCCTGTCCGCCCTGCGCGGCGCGGACCGGATCGTGGTGCTCGACGGCGGCCGGGTGATCGAGCAGGGCACCCACGACGACCTGCTCACCGCGGGCGGCGAGTACGCCCGGCTGTTTTCGTTGCAGGCCAAGGGATATGCGATGGCGGAGGCATGATGGCCGGGCTCGCGGCGGGTGTGGTGATGGTGGTGGTGCTCGTGGTCCTGCTGGCGGTGCTGCGCCGGAGGTACGTGGTGGCCCGGGTGTGGGGCCACAGCATGTCCCCCACGTTCCACGACGGCGAGCGGGTGGTCGCAACCCGGCGGCGGGAGTACCGCGTCGGTGACGTGATCGTCTTCCGCCCCCGAGCCGCGGCCACCGATGTGGCGTGGCGCATCAAGAGGATCGCGGCGGTCGCCGGCGACCCGGTCCCGGCCTGGCTGGGGACCGGCCACGCGATCGTCCCGGCCGGCCGGGTGGTGGTGGCCGGCGACAACACCGGCCACAGCGAGGATTCCCGCCAGCTCGGCTACATCGACCTGGCGAGTGTGGCCGGCGCGGTCCCTCACCGCCCGGCGCCGGCCGGCAGCTGACACTCGATCACCGCCAGCACCTTCTCGACCTCGGCCCGCTCCGCCGGACTGTCGAACTGGTCCTGCAACCGCAGAGCCGCGAGAGCGAGACGGCGAGCGGCCGCCCGGTCGCCGGTCGCCAGTTCGACCGAGGCCAACGCGAGCAGCGCGGCCGATTCCGCGTCCGGGCGGCGGATCCGGCGGGCCAGGACCAGCGCGCGGTCCGCGGCCTTCCGGGCGGCCGGCAGGTCGCCGTGGGCGCGGTGGGCGTCGGCTTCGGCGGTGAGGCACCAGGTCCGGCCGATCGGGTCGCCGTTCCGCTCGGACAGGTCGCGGGCCTGTCCGGCCAGGCGGACCGCCGCCGCGCTGTCGCCGCACGCCAACGCCGTGCGCACGACCACCAGCCGCACCTGGGCGCGGGTCTTCCATTCGCCCGCCGCGTCGGCCAGCCGCAGGGCCTTCGCGCCGTGGATCCTCGCCGCGCCGAGGTCGCCGACGTGGTCGCGGTACAACGCGGCCAGCGTGCTGTGGCAGCCCGACTCCCCCGCCCGGTTCCCGGACTTCCGGAAGCACCCGACGGCCTCGCGCAGGGCGGTGATCGCGCGGTGCCAGTCACCGCACCGCTCGTGGGCGTCGCCCAGCTTGGTCAGCACCTCCGCCCGCAGCGCGACGTCGGCCTCCCGCAGCGGCACCTCGTTCAGGATGGCGACGACGTCGGCGTACCGGCTGCGGTGCATCCGCGCGGTCGCCGTGACCAGCGCCGCGGTCACCCGCACCACCGGGTCGTCGCCGGCGACGTTCGTCAGCCGCGCGGCCGCCCGGGCGCCGTGGTCGTACAGGTCGAGCCGCACGAGCGGGGCCCGCAGCACCAGCAGCAGCGCCGCCGCGCGCCGGCGCAGGCCCCCACGCACGGCCAGGTCGAACACGGCGAGCAGGACGTCGGCGTCCGCGCCCACCCACGGCAGCGGTTCCGTCACGACGTGCCGCACCACGTCCCGGCCGAGCGACGCGGCGGTCTCGGCGACCAGCGCGTACCCCGCCGGCGAGCCGAGGATGCCCTCGTGGGCGTGCCGGGTCAGCTGGACCGCCCACCCGGCCAGCCGCTCCAAGGCCCCCGGCGCCAGGGATGGGCCGACCGAGCGGCAGTAGGCCCGCACGAGGTCGTGCATCCGGTAGCGCGGCACGCCGTCGCGCCCCGGCCCGGCCTGCTCGAGCAGGTTCATCGCGCACAGGTGGGCCAGCACCTCGCCGGTGCGCGCGAGCGGCACGCCGAGCACGGGCGCGAGCGGCCAGCCGGTGAACGTCGGCGCCCCGATCGCCGCCAGCGCCAGCATCGCCGCCCGCGCGTCCCGGTCCAGCAACCGGAAACTCGTGTCGAGGCTGTCCCGCACGCTGCGCTGCCCGGCCACCAGCTCCCGCATCCGCCTCGACTCGTCCGACAGCCGCGCGGCCAGCTCGGCCACGCTGAGCTTCGGGTACGCGGCGAGCTGCGCCCCGGCGATCCGCAACGCGAGCGGTACTCCCCCGCACGCCTCGAGCACCGCCGCGACCGTGCCTTCGCCGACGCCTTCGCCGAGCCGGTCCGCGCCCGCCGCGTTCGCCAGCACGGTCTCGGCCGAGCGGTCCGGCAGCGGCGCGAGCGGCACCCGCACCGACGGCTCGACCTCCGGCAGGACGTACCTGCTGGTCACGATCGTGGCGCAGCCCGGATCGGCGGCCAGGAGCGGCTCGAGCTGCCGGGCGGTGGCGGCGTTGTCCAGCACGACGAGCACCCGCTTGCCCGCGGTGCGGCTGCGGAATTCGGCCGTGCGCTCCTCGAGCGTGGCCGGCATCGACCGGGCCGCCACTCCCAGCGCACGGAGGAAACCGGCGAGGACCTCGTGCGGGGCCGCCGGCCGGGCGTCGGCGCCCCGCAGGTCGGCGTAGAGCTGCCCGTCGGGGTAGGCGTGCACCGCCGCCGCGCCGGCGTGCACGGCCAGCGCCGTCTTGCCGATTCCGGGCATCCCGGTGACCAGCACCAGCGGTGCCGCCCCGGTCCGGCGCGCCACCGCGGCCCGGATCGCGGCCGCTTCGGCGTCCCGCCCGGCGAACCCGGCGGTCCGCGGCGGCAGCTGGGCGGGCACCACGGCCGCAGTCGGCGACGTCCCGGCGGTGAGGATTTCGGCTTCCAGGGCGAGCAGCTCCGGCGACGGATCGATGCCCAGCTCGTCCCGCAGCACGCGCCGGGCGTCCCGGAACGCGGCCAGCGCGTCGGCCCGCCGCCCGGCGCGGTGCAGCGCACGCATCCGCCGGTGGTGCAGGCCCTCACGCAGGGGGTGGGCCTGCACCAGCGCGGTCAGCTCGGGCAGCAGCCGCGCGGCCCGCCCGCAGGCGATCTCGGCGTCGATCCACTCCTCGGCCAGGCCGATCCGCAGCTCGTCCAGCCGGGGCAGTTCCGCGCCGGCCAGGTGCACGGTCACCCCGCCCAGAGGCGTCCCGGACCACCGGTCGAGCGCCGACCGCAGCAGGCCGGCCGCGTCCGCGGGGTCCCCGGCCGCCCGGGCCGCGGCGAGCAGCCGCCGCACCTCGTCGACGTCGGCGAGGCAGTCCAGCAGGTACCCGCTCGGCACGGTGACCAGGGCCTCGGCGGCACCGGCCCGGTCGAGCGCGGCCCGGAGCTTGGACACCTGGATGTGCACCTGCGTCCGCGCGGTGGCCGGCGGCCGCTCACCCCACAGGGCGTCGATCAGCCGCTCCACCGAAACCGGCTGCCGGCACGCCAGCGCCAGCACGGCGAGGACGGTACGCCCCAAACGGCCCTTGACCGGCACCGACGTCCCCTGGACCTGCGCGCCGACGGGACCGAGGACAGTGGCTTCCAGCAATCGCCTGCCCTTCGAGATCGGGTAGCACGATGCGGGCCACGCGCGAACCAGACGCGGCGCGGCCGGCGATCGGCACCCGGAAAGGTCAACCCCAGTAGCGAGAGTGCCGGCTCGTCACGTCCCGCCTTCCCCAGCCGGGTGACGCACTCTCGCTGCGCGGGACGTTGCCAGCGGCCCGCGAGCACCGTCAACCGGCGCGAAAACGTTTCGTGCTGCCTCGAAACGGGACGCGCTTCCCCAACGGGACACGACCGGCGCTCCCTTCCGCGCCTCCGGTGCCGGATCCCGAAGGCCTACGAGGCACTCACCGTCACCGGGTGGCGGACGACCGCGCCGAACAGATACCCCTGCGTGTTGAACGGCGCGACGTCCGGCTGCCGCACCCCGGTGACGTCGGTGGCCCGCGCCCGCAGCGTGTACGCCCCGGCTTTCCGGGGCCGCCACGGGAACTCCCACTGCAGCCAGCCGCGGTCGTGGGCGGGGCCGACCGGCTTGGCCGGCTGCCAGGTGGCGCCGTCCGTGCTCACCTCCACCCGCCGGATCCGGCCGTGGCCCGACCAGGAACGGCCGCGCAGCACCTGGCGCCGTCCGGCCGCCAGCGTCGCGTCCCACGGGAGCTCGAACGCGCTCTTCACCACCTGTTCGGTGACGAGCGTGCCCTCGGCCGGGTAGTCCGGGCCCAGCAACCGGTAGTACTGCGTGTTCCACGGCGACACCAGCGGCGTCGCCGACACCTCGATCCGGCCGAGCCACTTGATCGACGAGATCCCGGCCCACGACGGCACCACCAGCCGCACCGGGAAACCGTGGTCGGGCGGCAGCGGCTGCCCGTTCATCTCATACGCCAGCAGGACGTCTTCCAGCGCCTTCGCCACCGGCAGCGGCCGCCGCACCTTGCCCAGGTTCACCCCACCCGTGACGTAGTCGGCGTCGAGCCCCTCCGGCAGCACGTCCACGGCGTCGCGGGTCAGCCCCGCCTGGGCCAGCACCGTCGCCAGCCGGACGCCGCGCCAGCGCGCGACCCCGACCGCACCGAGCTTCCACGCCGTTCCGGCGACCGTCTGGCCCTGCTGGCTCGTGAAGAAGCTCCGCCCGTTGCCGGCGCATTCGATGAACGCGGTGATCGTCTCCGACGGCAGCGCGCGCAGCTCCCGGTAGGACAGCTCGGCCGGCTTCCGCAACCCGGAGCCGAACAACCGCAGCCGCCAGGTATCGGCGTCCAGCACCGGCGTCGAGGTGTGGTCGCGGACGAAGAACCGGTCGACCGGGGTGAGGTAGCCCCGGCCGCTCATCGCTTCCCAGCGGGTCTCGGCGTTGCTGCCGTGGACGTCGAACAGCTCCGGCGGCAGCGGTTTCACGATCGGTCCCCCGGCCGCGGCGGCGGCCGTGCCCGGTACGGCCAGCGCCAGACCGCCCGCCGCCGTCAGCCGCAGCAGGTCGCGGCGGCTCAACCCCGGCATGCGCGCCCCGCCCGCCCGCCACTGCGCGAGCCGCACCCGGTCGTAAGCGGTCTCCTCGGTGAACGCCGTCATGCGGGCATTCTCGGGATCACCTCCGCCGGCGGCCAGCACGTCCACCCAGCGGAACGGGAGTCCGCAATGGACGGTCCACCGGCGACCCTGGCGTTTATTCCCGCGGCCCGGCGTCGTCCCAGCAGGTGGCCGCGGCCGCCCGGGGCCGGGGGTCCGGCGCACACTGCGGGTACGGGCCGAGGAGAAGGGAACGCCGGGATGACAGGACCACGGATCGCCGTCGCGCTGGACGGAGCGGGGTGGCACCCGGCCGCGTGGCGCGAACCCGGGGCACGCGCGGGCGAGCTGCTGACCGCGGGCTACTGGGCCGGCCTGGTCCGCGAGGCCGAGGCCGGCCTGCTGGACTTCGTCACCTTCGAAGACTCGCTGGCCCTGCAGACCGTCAGCTACCTCGACCGGCCGGGCGAGCGGACCGACATCGTGCAGGGCCGCCTCGACGCCGTGCTGATCGCCGCCCGCGTCGCCCCGCTGACCTCGCACATCGGGCTCGTGCCGACCGCCGTGGTCACCCACACCGAGCCGTTCCACCTGTCGAAGGCCATCGCCACCCTCGACTACGTCAGCACCGGCCGCGCCGGCGTGCGCGTCCAGGTGGCCGGCCGTCACGACGACAACCGGCACATCGGCCGCCGCGAGTTCGGCGAGTTCCGGCTCGAAGACTCCGCCGACCCCGGCAAACCGAGTCCCCTGGCCGACCTGTTCGACGAGGCCGCCGACTACGTCGAGGTGCTGCGCCGGCTCTGGGACAGCTGGGAGGACGACGCCGAGATCCGGGACGTCGCCACCGGCCGGTTCGTCGACCGCGGCAAACTGCACTACATCGACTTCACCAGGCGCTGGTTCTCGGTCAAGGGCCCGTCGATCACCCCGCGGCCGCCCCAGGGCCAGCCGCCGGTCACCGCGCTGGCCCACGCCGCCGTCCCGTACCGGCTCGCCGCCCGCTCCGCCGACGTCGTCTACGTGACGCCCTTCGACCGCGCCCAGGCCGGCGCGATCGTCGCCGCCGTGCGCGAGGAGCAGGAGAAGGCCGGCCGCGGCGGCGAGACACTGCACGTCTTCGGCGACGTCGTCGTGTTCCTCGACGAGACCGAACAGGCGGCCGCCGACCGCAAGCGGCGGCTCGACGACCGGTTCGGCGCGGAGTACCCGTCCGACGCGCACATCTTCGCCGGCACCCCGGCGGGGCTGGCCGACCTGCTGCTCGACTGGCAGGGCGCCGGGCTGTCCGGCTTCCGGCTCCGGCCGGGCGCGCTCCCGCACGACCTGACCGCCATCACCCGCGGCCTGGTGCCCGAACTGCGCTCCCGCGGCGCCTTCCGCACCGGCTACGAGGCGAGCACGCTGCGCGGCCTGCTCGGCCTGTCCCGGCCCGCCAACCGCTACTCCGCCGTCTGAGGAGGCCCGAGATGTCCCGGAAGCAGATCCACCTCGCGGCGCACTTCCCCGGCGTCAACAACACGACCGTGTGGAGCGACCCCGAAGCCGGCAGCCACATCGAGTTCAGCTCCTTCGTCAAGCTCGCGCAGACCGCCGAGCGCGCGAAGTTCGACTTCTTCTTCCTCGCCGAAGGCCTGCGGCTGCGCGAGCAGAACGGGCAGATCTACGACCTCGACGTCGTCGGCCGCCCGGACACCTTCACGGTGCTCTCGGCGCTGGCCGCGGTCACCGAGCGGCTCGGGCTGGCCGGCACGATCAACTCGACGTTCAACGAGCCGTTCGAGGTGGCCCGCCAGTTCGCCTCGCTGGACCACCTCTCGGCCGGGCGCGCGGCGTGGAACGTCGTCACGTCGTGGGACGCCTTCACCGGCGAGAACTTCCGCCGCGGCGGGTTCCTGCCCCAGGACCAGCGCTACGAGCGCGCCGAGACGTTCCTGCGCACCGCGTGGGAGCTGTTCGACTCCTGGCGCGGCGACGAGGTCGCCGCGGACGCGGGCTCGGGCGTGTTCCTGCGCGATCCGGCGGCGGGCGCCTTCGCCCACCACGACGCGCACTTCGACATCGAGGGCCGGTTCCCGGTGCCGCGCAGCCCCCAGGGCCGGCCGGTGATCATCCAGGCCGGGGATTCCGACGAAGGCCGCGAGTTCGCCGCGGCGACCGCCGACGCGATCTTCAGCCGCTACGGCACCCTGGAGGCCGGGCAGGCGTTCTACGCCGACGTCAAGGGCAGGCTGGCGAAGTACGGCCGCAAGCCGGAGCAGCTGGTGATCCTGCCCGCGGCGACGTTCGTCCTGGGCGACACCGACGCCGACGCCCACGAACGCGCCCACGTCGTCCGGCGGCAGCAGGTCAGCGGCCAGACCGCGATCAAGTTCCTCGAGCAGGTGTGGAACACCGACCTGAGCGACCACGACCCCGACGGCCCGCTGCCGTCGGCCGACCCGGTGGTCGACGGGTCGACGATCGCCCCCGGCCGCGCCAGCGTCCGCATGTACCGCGACCCCGTCGCCACGGCCCGCGAATGGCGGCAGCTGGCGGAGGCGAAGAACCTGTCCACCCGCGATCTGATCATCGAGGTCACCGGCCGCCAGACGTTCATCGGCTCACCCACGACGATGGCGGCGGCGATCGACGACCTGGTCCAGGCCGACGCCAGTGACGGGTTCATCCTCGTCCCGCACGTCACGCCCGGCGGCCTCGACGAGTTCGCGGACAAGGTCGTGCCGCTGCTGCAGGAGCGCGGCTCGTTCCGGACGGAGTACGCGGGTTCGACCCTGCGCGACCACCTGGGGATCGAGCCGGCCGAGGGCTGACGGTTGCGATTTCCCGAGTGACCCGCGGCCACCACCGCCCCTGACCGGCGGACTCACCGGGTTCTCCCAGAACCTCCCCGGAACCGGCCAGCCAGGCGGGCCACGCTCGCCGGCATGACGATCGAAATACGGGGCCTGACCAAGCGGTACGGGCCCGACACCGTGGTGGACGACCTGTCGTTCACCGTCGAAGCCGGGCAGGTGACCGGGTTCCTCGGGCCCAACGGCGCCGGGAAGTCCACGACCATGAAGATGATCGTGGGCCTGGCCGCGCCGACGCTCGGCTCGGTCACCGTCGGCGGGCGGCGCTACCGGGACCTCCCCGTTCCGCTCACCGAGGTGGGTGCGCTGCTCGACGCCGGGGCCGTCCACGGGGGCCGGAAGGCCCGCGACCACCTGCTCGCCCTCGCGGTGAGCAACGGCCTCCCCCGGCGCCGGGTCGGCGAGGTGCTCGGCCGGACCGGGCTGGACGGCGTGGCGGGCAAGCGCGCCGGTGGCTTCTCGCTCGGCATGCGGCAGCGGCTCGGCATCGCCGCGGCCCTGCTCGGCGACCCGCGGGTGCTGATCTTCGACGAACCGGTCAACGGGCTCGATCCCGAGGGGATCCGCTGGATCCGCGGCCTCATGCGCTCCCTCGCCGCCGAGGGCCGTGCGGTGCTGGTGTCCAGCCACCTGATGAGCGAGATGGCGCAGACCGCCGACCACCTGGTCGTCATCGGCCGGGGGAAGCTCGTCGCCGACACCGCCGTGAGCGAGCTCGTGCGCGGCGAAGGCACGGTGCTCGTCCGCACGCCCGAACCGGGCTTCGCGCGGCTGCTGACCACCGCCGGGGCCACCGTGCGGGAGGGGGCCGAGGCCGCGCTCGTCGTGTCCGGCCTGACCGGCGCCGAGATCGGGAAACTCGCGGCCTACCACGGCATCGCGCTCGCCGAGCTCACCCCGCAGCGCGTCTCCCTGGAAGACGCCTTCATGGAGCTGACCAGGGACAGCGTCGACTACCAGGGGGCCCTCGCATGAGCGTGTCCTTCACGCACGCCGTCCGCGCGGAGTGGATCAAGCTGCGCAGCCTGCGCTCCACCTGGTACACCCTCGCGTGCCTGTTCGGCACCGGGCTCGGCATCACCGCCCTCGCCCTCAACGCCGCGGCGAAGGACTACCCCGGCGACGAACCCTGGGACCCGACCGACCGCAGCCTCACGTCCTACATCGTCGCGCAGCTGATCATCGGCGTGCTCGGCATCCTGGTCGTCACGGCCGAGCACGCGACCGGGCAGCTGCAGACGTCGCTGCTCGCCACGCCGCGCCGGCACCGGCTGCTGGCGGCCAAGCTGGTCGTCGCGGTGGCGGTCGCCGTGGTGGCGGGACAGGCGCTGATGTTCGCCGCGTTCTTCCTCGGCCAGGCCGTCCTCGCCGGCCACGGCGTGCCGCACGCCGGAATCGGCGACCCGGGCGTGCTCTCCGCGGTGACCGGCGGCGGGCTCTACCTCGCGGTGATCGCGCTGCTGGCGGCCGGGCTCGGCACGATCATGCGCGCCACCGCGGGCGCGCTCGCCACCCTGGTCGGGATCGTCTTCCTGGTCCCCGCCCTGGCCGGCCTCTTCCCCGCCTGGCTGCACCGGCTCTTCTTCTACTGGCCGACGCTCGGCGCGTCCGCGGTCCTCAAGACGGTGCCCGATCCGGACTTCCCGCACCCGTGGCTGAACCTGGCCGGGATGGCCGCCGGGGTCGCCGCCGTGCTGGCCGGGGCGTTCGTGGTCTTTCGGCGGCGGGACGTCTGATGCGGGAAGCCGGCCGGGGCGTGCTGGCGGCCGCCGCCGCGCTATTCGCCATGACCGTGGTCGCCGCCGCCGGCCTGGCGCTGCTGGGGGCCGGGGACCTCGGCGCGCTGACCGCGGCGGCCGTCGCGCTCGCCGTGGGCGGCTCGGCGGACGTCGGCGCCGTTCCGGCGGCCGGGCTCCCGGTCGCCGTGCGGGGCAGCCTCCACGTGCTGCCGCTCGGGGTTTCGCTGGTGGGCGCGGCGGTTTTGGGCGGGATGCTGCTGCGCCACCGCGGCGACCGGCTCCTGGTCCGCGGCGCGGCGGCGGCCGTGGCGTTCCCGCTCGGGCTGGGCGCGTTCGCGGTGGCAGCAAAGGGAAAGCTGACGCTCCCGGCCGGCGTCACGGCCGCTGGCTGCGGGGCCTCGTCGCGCCTGCCGCTCCCGGGCGCACTGGACGCCGGGTTCTCCGTGGCCGTCGGTCCGGCGATACTGGGTGCGGTGGTCTGGACGTCGCTGGTCCTGGGCGGCTGCTGGGTCAGCACCCGGTTCCGCGTCCGCACCAGAGGTGTACGCGCGGTGGGGTGGCTGGCGGCCGGGAGCACCGTCGGGTGCCTGGTCCTCGCGTGGGTGTTCGGCGGCTCCACCGCGGCCGGGGCCGTGCTGCTCTTCCTCCCGCAGCTGGTCTCCGGCGTCCTGCTGCTGGGGCTGGGCGTGCCGTGGACGGTCTCCACCACCGGCCTGTTCCCCTGCGCACCGGACCTCGCGCCGGGCGGCCCGGCGTCCTGGGTGGCCGCGGGGGTGCTGCTCGCCTGCGGTGTCGCGGTCCGGAGCCGCCGGCTCGGCTCGCCCTGGCGCCGGGCTGTGGCGAGCGCTGTGCGGTTCGCGCCGGCGACCGGTGCCGTGCTCGCCGTCATGACGCTGCTGTCGCGGATCTCCATCGACGTCACCGTCGGCGCGTTCGGCCTGTCACTGCCCGTCTTCACCGCACGACTGGCGGCAAACCCGCTGCTCGCGCTGGTGGCCGGGCTCGCGGCCGGTGCGGTGGCGGGCTTCGCGGGCTCCCTGCTCGCCGACGGGATCTCCGTATCCTCGCGGGTATGGAAGCGATGACGTCCCGGCTTCTGGTGGTGGACGACGAGGCCACCGTCCGCGAGCTGCTCTCCGCCGCGCTGCGGTTCGCCGGCTTCCACGTGACGTCGGCGGCGACCGCGGGGGAAGCCGTCGCCGCGGCCACCGCCGAGCCGCCCGACCTGGTGCTGCTGGACGTCATGCTGCCGGACGCGGACGGCTTCGAGGTGGTCCGGCGGCTGCGCGAGCGGCACCCGGGCCACGGCGCGCCGGTGCCCGTCCTGTTCCTGACCGCGCGGGACCGCCAGTCCGACAAGGTCACCGGTCTCTCCCTCGGCGCCGACGACTACGTGACCAAGCCCTTCGACCTGGCGGAGCTGATCGCGCGGATCCGCGCGATCCTCCGCCGGACCGCGGGCCACCAGGCGGGCGTGCTGACCGTCGGCACGCTCGCGCTCGACGCCGAGGGCCACCAGGTGACGCGCGAAGGGCAGGCGATCCGGTTGTCCGCCACGGAATTTCGGCTGCTGCGCTACCTGATGGAGAACGCCGGGCGCGTCGTGTCGAAGGCACAGATCCTCGACCGGGTGTGGCGCGAGGACTTCGGGGGCGACGCCGGCATCGTCGACACCTACATCTCCTACCTGCGCCGCAAGGTCGACACCGGGGAACCGAAGCTGATCCACACCGTGCACGGCGTCGGCTACGTGCTGCGGGAGCCCCGCCGGTGAGGCGGCTTTCCCTGCGGGCCCGGCTCCTCCTGCTCACCGCGGTCCTGCTGCTGGCCGGCCTGACCCTCATCGGCGCGCTGGTTTCCGGGCAGCTGGAACGGTTCCAGCTCGACCGGCTCGACGGCCAGCTGCGTTCGATGACCGAGCTCATCTCCCGCGCGGCCGGGCCGCCGCCGTCCGCGAACCCCGCCGTGCGGCCCGATCTCGTCGACCCCGCGCTCGAGCTGTTCGGCACCCCGTACGTCGTGTACCTCGATCCGAGCGGCGCGGCGGTGGGCGGGCTCCATTCGTCGCGAGTGGACGGTGCGACGCTGCCGCCGATCGACGCGCTGCGCTCGGTTCCCGCCGACGGGACGGCCGTCGACCTCGACGCCGCCGACGGGTCGCAGCGCTGGCGGGCCGTCGCGCGCCCGGCCGTCCGCTGGGGCGGGACGGTCGTTTCGGCCGCGCCGCTCGCCGAAGCCGACGCCACGATCACCCAGCTGCGGACGAGCAGCCTGGTCACCGGGGCCGCGCTGCTCGTCGTGCTGACCGCGGCCGGCTGGTTCGCCCTCGGCCGGGGACTGCGGCCGCTGCGCCGCATCGAGCACACGGCGGCGGCCATCGCCGGCGGCGACCTCACCCGGCGCGTCCCGGACCTCGCGGCGCCCGGGACGGAGATCGGGCACCTGGCGGTGTCGCTGAACACCATGCTCGGTCAGCTGGAACGAGCCTTCGCCGACCGGGCCGCGTCGGAAGCGCGGATGCGGACGTTCGTCTCGGACGTCAGCCACGAACTGCGCACGCCGTTGTTCGGCATCAAGGGATCCGCGGAGCTGTACCGGATGGGCGCGCTGACCGGCGAGTCCGATGTGGACGAAGCCATGCGCCGCATCGACCGCGAAGCCACCCGGCTCACCGCGCTGACCGAGGACCTGCTGCTGCTCGCCCAGCTCGACGAGGCCCCCGAGGAACAGCTCGACCGGGCCCCGATGGACCTGCGCACCCTGGCCGGCGACGCCCGCCACGACCTGCGCGCCCTCGACCCGGGCCGGCCCGTTTCCCTGACCGGGCCGGGCGGTGCCGGCTCGCCCGGCCCGGCACCGGTCGACGCCGACGAGGCCCGGCTGCGGCAGGTCGTCACCAACCTGGTGGGTAACGCCGCCGCCCACACCCCTTCGGGCACGCGGGTCCGCATCGGCGTCGGCACGGCGAACGGCCGCGCGGTGCTCGAAGTGGCCGACGAAGGCCCGGGGATGACGGCGGAGCAGGCGAGCCGCGTCTTCACCCGCTTCTACCGGGCGGACCGGTCCCGGACGCGCACACCCGGCGCGGACGCCGGCTTGGGCCTGGCGATCGCCCGGTCCCTGGCCCGCGCCCACGGCGGCGACGTCGAACTGGCGACGTCACTCGGGAAGGGCGCCTGCTTCCGGCTCGTGTTGCCGTTGCCGGAGCACGAATTCACGGACTGACTTCGACCGTCCCCATTGCGCGAAATCGGATTTTATGGCTCCACCCGAGGCCCGTTACGGTCGTTTTCATGGAATGGAACCACGCATCGGCCGACGAACTCATCGCTGCTCTGCGCGCCGGCGAAGTGTCCTCGGCAGAGCTGACCGAAGACGCGATCGCCCGGATCGAACGGGAGGACAAGGCGATCAACGCCATCTGCGTACCGGACTTCGACCGGGCGCGCGCCGCCGCGCGGCGGGCCGACCGGGCGCGCGCCCGCGGGGAGGACCGGCCGCTGCTCGGCGTCCCCATCACCGTCAAGGAGTGCTACGACGTCGCCGGGCTGCCGACGACCTGGGGGATGCCGCAGCACCGGGACCACGTGCCCGCCGAGGACGCGGTCCAGGTGTCGCGGGTCGTGGCCGCCGGGGCGGTGGTGCTCGGCAAGACCAATGTGCCCTTGGGACTCCAGGACATCCAGTCCTTCAACGAGATCTACGGCACCACCGCCAACCCGTGGGACCCCGATCGCACGGCGGGCGGGTCCTCCGGCGGGTCGGCGGCCGCACTGGCGGCCGGGTTCGGCGCACTGTCGCTCGGCTCCGACATCGCCGGCTCGCTGCGCACCCCCGCGCACTTCTGCGGTGTCTACGCGCACAAGCCGACGCTCGGGCTGGTCGCGAGCCGCGGCATGGTCCCGCCGTCCGAGCCGGCCCTGCCGGTCGACCTCGACCTCGCCGTCGTCGGGCCGATGGCGCGCACCGCCCGCGATCTGACGCTCCTGTTCGACGTCATGGCCGGACCGGATCCGTGGACGCACGGCTTGGCGTACCGGCTTTCCCTGCCACCCGCCCGCCACGACAAGCTCGGCGACTTCCGGGTCCTGGTCCTCGACGAGCACCCGTGCATCCCGACCGGGTCCGCCGTGCGGGCGGGCGTGCACCGGGTGGCGGACGCGCTCGCCGACGCCGGCGCCCGCGTCGAACGGCACAGTCCGCTGCTGCCCGACCTGACCGAAGCCGCGGCCCTCTACATGCAATTGCTGATTTCCGGTTCGGTGGCCCGGTTTCCGATCGAATCCGACGAGCAGCTGCGGGCGCACGCCGCTGCGCTGAGCGCGGACGACCGGAGCCTCGACGCCGTGCGGGTGCGCGCCCTGGTGTCCAGCCACCGCGACTGGATGGCCGCGAACCACCGCCGTGAGGTCCACCGCCACGGCTGGCGGCAGTTGTTCGCCGAGTTCGACGCCGTCGTCTGCCCGATCACGCCGACACCCGCGTTCCCGCACGACCACGAAGCCACTCCGCTGGAGCGGCGCATCGACATCGACGGCACCGAACACCCCTATTTCGACCAGCTCGTCTGGGCCGGTCTGGCCACCATGCCCGGCCTGCCCGCCACCGCCGTGCCCACCGGGCGGTCCCCCGAGGGCCTGCCGGTCGGCGTGCAGCTCATCGGCCCGATGTTCGAGGACCGGACCCCGCTGCGGCTGGCCGAATTGCTCGAACGGGAGATCGGCGGATTCCGGGCTCCGCGGTAGAATCGGTTGTCCCAGCGCAGATCCGAGGGAGCTTGCCGACGTGGTCGAGACGCCCGACATCGTTCGCCCGCCCGCCGAGCTCAGCGCGGCTCTCGCGACCATCGGCAGCGCCACGGCCAGTGCCGAGCTGAGCCGGATGGGCATCCGGAGCGCGTTCATCAGCGGCCCGGTTTCGGTGACGCCCGGCGTGCGCGTGGCCGGCCCGGCGCTGACGCTGCAGTTCCTGCCGAAGCGCGAAGACCTTTACCCCGTCGACGAATACGCCGAACCGGAGAAGCAGCTGCACCGGCACGTCATGTACCACACGAAGCCCGGCGACCTGATCGTCGTCGACGCGCGCGGCGACATGGGCAGCGGTGTGTTCGGCGAGATGATGCTGACCTACTTCAAGGGCCGCGGCGGCGCCGGCGTCGTGGTCGACGGGTGCCTGCGCGACATCGGCGAGGCCAGGAAACTCGGGCTCGGGCTGTGGATCCGGGGCGCCACGCCGAACTTCCACGCCCAGACCGGCATCGTCCCGGTCGCCGTCAACGTGCCGGTGGCCTGCGGCGGCACCCTCGTCGAGCCCGGCGACATCGTCGTCGCCGACGACGACGGGGCGGTCGTGGTGCCGGTCAAGCTCGCCCCGGCCCTGCTCGAGGCCGCCCGGGACCACGCGGAGTGGGAGGAGTTCTCCCGGATCCGGCTGGCCGAGGGCGGGGACCTGCGGCGGTACTACCCGCTTTCGGACGAGGCTCGGCCCGAGTACGAGCGGTGGCGCGCCGAACAGGGCCGGGACTGACCGGCGCGCTCACCCCTTCACCGCCCCCGCGGTGAGGCCTTCGGTCAGGAACCGCTGCCCGAAGCCGTACATGAGCACGACCGGGATGCTGATCAGCAGCGAGGCCGCGGCCAGCTGGCCCTGCGGCACGACGTCGCCGAAGATCATCGACTGCATGCCGACGGGCAGCGTCTTGTTCTCGTCCTTGGTGATGAACACGAAGGCGAACAGGAATTCGTTCCACGCGTTGGTCAGCGTGAACAGCGCCACCGCGAGCAGGCCCGGTTTGGCCAGCGGCAGCACGATCCGCAGGAACGCCCCGAACCGCGTGCAGCCGTCGACCAGCGCGGCCTCCTCGAGGTCGGCCGGGATCGACTTGAAGTAGCCGACGAGCAGCCAGGTCGCGAACGGCAGGGTGAACGTCGGGTAGGCCAGCACGAGCGACCACAACGAGTCGTTGAGCCCGATTCCGCTGACCAGCTGGTAGAGCGGGATGAACAGCAGCGCGCCCGGCATCACGTAGGTGAGCAGGATCGTCACCGTGAAGCTCTCCGAGCCACGGAACTTCAGCCGGGCCAGCGCGTACCCGGCCAGCGCCGCGCACACCAGGGCGATCGCGGTGGACGCCACCGAGACCAGGATCGTGTTGACGTACCAGGTGCCGAACGCCCGGCCGGTGAACAGGTTGGTGAACTGCTCGGTGCTCCACGGCGTCGGCCAGAGGTCGTCGGTGCGGGCGACGATCTGGTCGTCGGTCTTGAAGGCCGTGATCGTCATCCAGTACAGCGGGGCGAGCACGAAACCGAGGAGACCGACCAGGGCGACGCCCGTGCTGGTGCCGCCGACCAGGCGGGCGGCCAGCCGGTTGCCCCGCGAGGCGAACCCGGAGACGACCCGGCCGACGATGGCGGCCAGCACCACGAAGACGCCCAGTACGAGCGCGGCTTTCCAGACGATGTGCGGCGACGCCCAGGTCAGCACGAGCACCGAGCCCGCGACGAGGACCCACGGCAGCGCGCGGCGCTGCCCGGGCGTCAGCCGCCGGCGGCCCAGGTCGGCCGCGCCGGGCAGGTCGCTGCGGCGCATCATCCGCACGAGGATGACCACGAGGACGGCGATGACCGGCAGCATCACCAGCGTGACCGCGGCACCCGCGCCCAGCTGCAGCTGCTGGATCGCCTTCGAGTAGGCCACCATCACGTACGGGGCCGTGGCGTCACCCGGGCCGCCCTGGGTCATCAGCCAGATCAGGTCGAAGTTGTTGAACGTCCAGATCGACGACAGCAGCACGGTCACGATCATGACGGGCCGCAGGCCCGGCAGGGTGATGTGCACGAAGCGCTGCCACGGCGAGGCGCCGTCCACCATCGCCGCCTCGTGGAGGCCGCTGTCGATGGCCTTGAGCCCGGCGAGGAACGTCACCGTGAAGAACGGGATGCCCTTCCAGACGTTGACCAGGATGACCGCCGGCATCGCGAGCGCGGGATCGGACAGCCACTCCGCGGGCCACTTGTCGACCAGGCCGATCGAGGCGAGGCCCGGCCCGATGCCGGACTCGGTGAGCAGGACGTTGACGCTGCCGAAGATCGGGTCGAGCAGGGACCGCCAGGTGAAGGCGGTGACGACGGTCGGGATGACCCACGGCAGCAGGATGACCCCGGCGACGAGCGCCTTGCCGCGGCGCATGTGGTGCAGCATCAGCGCCGCGATGAGCCCGAAGGTCACCTTGAAGATCTCGGCGTAGGCGGTGAAGACGAACGAATTGAGCACGCCGTGGTGGAACAGGGCGTCGCCGACGAGGGCGGTGTAATTGTCCAGCCCGACGAAGACCGTCTCCGCGCCGTGGCGTTCGGTCGTGCTGGTGAAGATCGAGTCGGCGATCGGGACCAGGATCAGGCCGGCGACCAGCAGCAGCGTCGGCCCGATGAACACCGCGGCGAGGCGCCAGTCGCGCCCGAGCAGCCGCTGCGTTTTGGTGAGCGAGGAAGACGGGCCCGGCGCCGGACGGACCGGCGCCGGGCGCGGGCGGAGGACGGTCACTGCCGGTAGCCCTGCTGCTCGAAGATCTGCACGATCCGGCCGTGCGTCGCGGCGACGGCGTCGGCCGGCTTGGTGCCCTGGATGACCGACTGCATCATGTCGGTCAGCAGGTAGGCGGCGAGGGCGGCCTGCTCGCCGGGGCTCGGGGCCTGGGGGAACGCGTAGCCGGTCTTGGTCTTCACCGGGAGCTGCACCCGGGTCTGCTCCCGCAGGGCCGGGTAGGCCGGGTCACCGGTCGTGTAGTACGGGTCGGAGTCCCACACCTTGCTCCACGACGGGTTCACCAGGCACGGTGCTTCCTTCGCGACCCCGAGCAGCGCGGTCCCGCCGACCATGAACTTCGCCACCAACTTGGCGAGGTCGGGGTTCTTCGCCCCCTTGAACACGACGAACGAGTTGGACTCGCCGAACGCGAGCGGCTGGTCGATCGCCGGTCCGGTGGCGCCGTTGAACACGTGCGTGTTGGCGTAGACCGGGTTCTTCTTGGTCTTCGAATCGGCGTAGACGCTGAACTGGTTGAGCGTCAGCCCCAGGATCTGGGCCAGCCAGTTCTCGTTGTTGCTCGAGTCGGTCCAGCTGCCGATCCCGGGCGGCAGCATCGGCGCGTACTTCGGGTTCGTGTAGATGTCGCCGATGAACGTGACGGCGGCGACCGTCTCCGGCGAGTTGAACACCACCTTCGTGCCGGTGTTGTCCGCGATCGCCCCGCCGTAGGTGTTGATGACGTTCTGGATGAAGCCGTTGGCGTCACCGGAGCGGTTCACCGTGAGCCCCCAGCCGAAGCGCCGCTTCGCCGGGTCGGAGACCGCCAGCGCGTTGTCGCGCAGTTCTTCCCACGAATAGAAGGGTTTGAGCGGGAGACCCTTTTCCTGGTACCAGTCCTTGCGCAGGTACATCCCGGACGCGATGAAGTGGTACGGGATCGCGAACCAGCGCCCGTCGAACACGCAGTAGTCGTTGGCCTCGGTCGCGGGCTCCCCGTAGAGCGCTTTCATCTCCTCGACCACGTCGGTGACATCGGTGAGAGCGCCCAGGTTGTGCAGCTGGCCGACGAACCGCCGGTCGCTCATGAAGGCCAGATCGCGGTTGGTGCCCGCCTTCACTTCGGCGTCCATCTTCGCGACCATGTCGCCGGCGTCGCCGGAGACCAGGTCGTTGCGGATGGTGGTGCCGGTGGCCTGCGCGAACACCTGCAGCGACCGGTCCAGGGCCTTGTTGGCGGCCTCGGAGTACAGCTTCTGCGAGAGCATCCCCACCGAGCCGCCGCGGAGTGCGGCCGCCTGGTCGAGCAGTGCCTTGGGCACCTGGACGTCGACCTGCGGCGCGGGCGCCTGACTGCTCCCGCACCCGGCGAGACCGAGCACGCCCAGCGCGCCCACCCCCGCGCTCATCCCGAGGAACGAGCGCCTCGTCCAGTCCGTTTTCTCTGCCATGACCACTCCTTTCGCGTCCGATCGGGCGGACGCGGACCGACGGGGCGACGTTGCAACCGGCGGGGCAGCGGGGCGAGCGCCGCGCTGCAGGTCGTTCATGCGGTGAGTGATGCCGAACGCTGGTGGGGGTCGAGCGCCGTCCGGAGCGGCGGCTAGCGCCGCCGGGCGGCCCGCTTGCTTCGCTGTTTCTTCTCCGCGAGGAGCGTGGAGTAGTTGTTGCTCAGGTGCCGGCGCATCGCGGCGCGCGCGGCCTCCGGGTCGCGCGCGACGAGCGCCTCGTAGATCTCCGTGTGCTGGGCGGTAGCGCGGTGCAGCCCGGCCGGCGCCTCGTTGGTGACGCGGCGGCTGGCCGTGCCGAGCCAGCGGGCGGAGTACATGATCCGGTCGAGGATCCGGTTGTCGGCCGCCCGGCAGATCTCCATGTGGAATTCGTGGTCGACTTCGAGGTAGGCCTCGGGCTCCGCTTCGAGCACCGCCATGCGGTCGAGCTCGTCCCGGAGCCGGTTCAGTGTCTCGTCGCTGATGCTGGCCGCGGCCATGGCCGCCAGTTCGGGTTCGAGCAGGGCGCGCATCTGGTGCAGCTCCTGCAGCAGTTCCTCGACGATCTCCGCGGGCAGCCATTCGATCAGCAGCGGGCTCAGGTAGTCCCATTCCGCGCGGGGCCGCACGACGACGCGGCGGCCCTGCGCGACGTCGACGATGTCGAGTGAGGCGAGGATCTTGAGCGTCTCCCGCGCGACCACGCGGGACACCCCGAACTCGTTCACGATGTCGAGTTCCGACGGCGCCCGGCCGTCTTCGATTTCGCCGCGGACGATCCGCCGGGTCAGGTGGGCCGCCACCTGCACCGGAAGGGTCCGGACCTTGACAGCGTCCGGAGACTCTTGTCTCCTTGGCATGTCATCAGCTTATCGGACAAGTTGGACGTCGCATTAGTCCGTTCGTACGCACCACCCGGGGACGGGAGAGCAATGCGGATCGTGAACGTCACGACGGCGGTGGTGGCCTACCACGGTGAGGCCACGCTGGTGCGGATCGACACCGACGAGGGCCTCAGCGGCTTCGGGGAGGCCAACCCCGACGCCGGCGCGGGGGCGGTCGTCGGGATGATCGGTTCCCTGGCCCCCCTGCTGCTCGGCGAGGACCCGCGCAACGTCGAGCGCTGCTGGGAGAAACTGCGTCGCAGCAAGGTTTTCGCGGGTCCGCAGGGCGGGGTGTTCGTGATCGCCCTGTCCGGGATCGAGCTCGCGCTGTGGGACCTCGCGGGCAAGGCGGCGGGCCAGCCGGTGTACCGGTTGCTCGGCGGGAAGTTCCGCGACCGCATCCGGCTCTACGCCGACTGCGGCGACGGCGACGACCCCGCGGGCTCGGTCGCCGGGTGCGTCGACCGGGCGCAGCGGATGGTCGCCGAGGGCTTCACCGCCCTCAAGTTCGACGTCGACGACCTGCGCCACCCGGCCAAGTTCGACCCGTTCAACCACACGGTCAACGCGGCCGAGCTGCAGTCGATGGTTTCGCGCGTGGCCGCCGTCCGGGAGGCGATCGGCCCGGACGTCGACCTGGCGATCGACCTGCACGCCCGCTACGACCTGCCGAGCGCGTGCCGGATCGCGTGGGAGCTCGAGCCGTTCCACCTGATGTGGCTCGAGGAGCCCCTGCCGGCGGAGAACGTCGACGCGCTGGTGCGGGTGCGCGAGCAGACCCGCACACCGATCTGCGCGGGGGAAAACCTTTACCTCCGTTGGGGTTTCCGCGAGCTGCTCGAACGCGGCGCCGTGGACGTGATCGAGCCGGACGTCCCGAAGTGCGGCGGCCTCGCCGAGGCGAAGAAGATCGCGAACCTCGCGGAGCTGCACTACATCCCCTTCGCACCCCACCTGGTGTCGACGCCGCTGGGCACGATGGCGACGTCCCACCAGTGCGCGGCGATCCCCAACTTCTTCGTCCAGGAATGGCACGCGCTCGAGGAACGCGCGGTGTGGGACAGCTACGTCCACGCCCCCGACGGGAGCGGCTCGATCGTCAAGGACGGCTACATCACGCTGCCCGACACACCGGGCATCGGCGTGGAACTGGACCTGGACGGCGTCCGGGCGCACGCCGTGCCGGGCTACGGGGTGTTCGAGTAGTTCGTCGGTTCGCTGAAGCCGAGCCGGTGCGCGATCACGGCGACCGGCTCGTCGAAGTGGGCGAGCAGGCGCTGCGCTTCCAGTGCGACGCGGCCGTCGATGACCTGCTTGGCGGGCTGCCCGGTGGCGGCCAGTGAGCGCCTGGTCCCGCCCGACGGAGAGAGAAGCGCCCCCTTTGTTCACCTCGGGTTCACCTTCCGGTCGTCTCACGGGGCATGTTCTGCGTACGACGGCCGACCGGAAGGTGAGCGATGAGCACGTTGGACACCCTGGCTTCCGAGCAGCTCGACACCCACTTCGCGCAACTGGAGGACCGTTTGGACCACGACTACGCGGACGTCGCCCGGACGCGGCTGCACGCGATGGTCGACCGCGAACGCGCCCGGTTCGCGAATGCTCGCGTGCACGCCTTCGTGCCGATCCTGGTCGAGCGAGCGGTCCGGGCCGCACTGGCCGGCATCTGAGAACCGGAACGACGGCGGCCGACCAGGAGACAAGGAATCCCGCGAAGGAGCTACGGCGAACTCAGGTCGACGATCTCGCGGTGCAGCCCGGGAACCTGCGCCTCGTTCTCCGGCTTCATCAGGACGCTGCGCAGGATCCGGCCCCGCGGAACGTCCGCCCGCACGGCGTGTCCCCGCCGCGCGAGGTCCGCGCCGGTGACTGTGTAGGTCGCGACGAACACCGCCTTCTCCGGGGGTCGCGCCATCCCGGCTTCGAGCACGTGCGCGCTGACCCGGTCGACCTCGGAAAGCGTTTCCCGGACGGGAAAGTAGCTCACGATGTCCAGTTCCGGCGGCTGGTACAACGCCAGCTCGGCGCTACCGGCCAGCACGTCCGCCCACGCGAGCGCGGCCCGGCGCCCGGGCCGGAGCACCGCACCCAGCCCGTCCGGGGTCAGCGGCAGGACGCGCAACGTCAGCCACAGCGCCGCGGCCGCGGCGCCCGCGCGGGAGCATTCGAGGGAGATCTCCCCGAGGTGCAGGTCGTCGGACGTGAAGTAGGTGTACGGCGAGTCGTGCAGGTAGTGGCGGGCCACCGACGGGTCGCGGAAGAGCACCGCCCCGCAGCCGTAGGGCTGCAGCCCGTGCTTGTGCGGGTCGATGACCACCGAATCGGCGTCGGCGATGGCGCGGAACGGCGCCGATCGCACGCCGTCCGCCGAGTCGTCGGCGATGAGCCGGAAGAAGCCGCCGTAGGCCGCGTCCACGTGCACCCGGGCGCCGTAGCGGCGGGCGAGGGCGACGATCTCGTCCACCGGGTCGACGGCGCCGAGGCCCGTCGTCCCGGTGGTCGCCACCACCGTGCCGATGCGGCCGGTGCGGAGCAGGTCTTCGAGCGCGTCCGGATCGAGGGCCCCGGTGGCGGTGGTGGCCACCGGAACGGCCTCGACGCCGAGCAGGTGGCTCATCCGGCCGTGGGTGTAGTGGGCGTCGGCGCTGTGCGCGATCGCCTTGCCCGGGTGCGTCTCGCGGGCGACGAACAGGGCTTCCAGGTTCGCGATCGTCCCGCTGCTGGTCAGGTGCCCCAGGTGCCGCGGCAGGCCGAACATCGCCGCCAGGTCGGCGACGATCTCCTTCTCCATGTCCGCGGTGGCGGGGCCGCCGTCGAGGGCGTGGTTGTTCGGGTTGATCAGCATCGCGCTCAGGTAGCCGGCGACGGCCGCCGGGTGGGGCGGCTTGAGCATCTGCCCGGCGTAGCGGGGGTGGAAGAACGGGTAGTTGTCGCGCAAGCGCCGGTGCAGTTCCGCGGTCGCCTCCCGGAACTGCGGAAGCGGCACGTCCTGGGAGTGGTGCGGGGCGTAGCCGCCGTACTCCGCCATCCAGGCCCCGACGTCGCGGACGGCGTCGCCGAGCACCGCGGCGAGTTCGGCGAACCCGGCCGGCCCCGCGCGCAGGACCCCGTCGTTTCCGCTCATCGGCGTCGACCCTCCCCGGATAGTATGGATTCATAATTATGTTCACATAACTATCGGGTAGCGTAAAGGGGTGCCTCTCCCGCCGCAGGATCCCTACGCCGACCTGGCCGATCTCGTGCTCAACGTCGCGCGCCTGATCCGCCTGCGCACCCCGGCCGGGCCGGACGTCGTGCGGCTCACCGCCACCGAGCGCCAGGTCATGCGGATCGTGGACCTGGACCCCGGGTGCACGCCGAGCCGGATCGCCGAGCGCACCGAGCTGCAGCGCACGAACGTCAGCACCGCCCTGCGCGGGCTCGAAGCCAAGGGCCTGCTGACCCGCGCCGGCCACGGCCGGACCGTCACCGTGCACCCCACCGAGCTGGCCCGGACCAACCTGGAGGTCCTCCGCGGCGCCTGGTCGGCGCTGCTGGCGGACCTGCTCGGCGACATCGACCCGGACACGATCACCCGATGCAACCGGACGCTCGCCCACCTCGAGCGCCGCTTCGCCGGTCATCCGGACGATCCGGCCGAGGGCTGACAGGATGTCGGGCATGACGCTGCCCGCCTTGCCCGAGGAGTCCTTCCGGCGCGTGCTCTGCGTCGTCGCCCACCCCGACGACATGGAGTACGGCACGTCCGCGGCGGTCGCCCGCTGGACCGCACGCGGCATCGAAGTCGGTTACCTCCTGCTCACCCGCGGCGAGGCCGGCATGCCCAACCCGCCCGAAGAGACGGCCCGCCTGCGCGCCGCCGAGCAGCGGGCCGCCTGCGCCGTGGTCGGGGTCGAGCACCTGACGATCCTGGAACACCCGGACGGCGTGCTCGTGTACGGCCTCGACCTGCGCCGGGACATCTGCCGCGAGATCCGCCGCTTCCGGCCCGACGTCGTCTACGGCACCGGCTTCGAGGTCGAGACGCCGTGGGGTTTCGACCAGGCCGACCACCGCGCGGCCGGCCTCGCGACCCTGGACGCGATCCGCGACGCGGGCAACCGCTGGGTCTTCCCCGAGCAGGTCGACGACGAGGGCCTCGAACCGCACTCCGCCCGCTGGTACCTCACGCCGGGCATGACGAACCCGACGCACGGCGTCGACGTCACGGGCGAGCCGCTGCGCCGGGGCGTGGCGTCGCTGGAGGCGCACGCGGCGTACCTGGCCGCGCTCCCCGACCACCCGGCGCCCGCCGAGTTCATCCCGCAGTTCGCCGCGATGAGCGGGAAGGCGATGGGGGTCGAGCACGCCGTCCTGTTCCGGGCCCACGACCTGCAGGCCCCACCGGAGCTCCCCACCGAATCCACAGAGGACTGACCGACCCGGCCGGCTACTACTACGACACGTAGTAGGATGGAGTCGTGACGGCGACCCGGCCCGGCAAGCTGCAGCAGGTCCTCCTGCTGTGCGCGCTGGCCGTGGGCGTCGTGGCGATGCACCACGTCGGCATGGCGAGCGCGGCCGGGGCCACGACGATGCACGCCATGGCCGCCCCGGGCCCGCAGGTCCTCGCCGCTGCCCCGGACAGCAACCCCGGCGAGCACGATCCGGGCCTGCACGACGTCCTCCACCTCTGCCTGGCCGTGCTGTGCGCGGCCGGCGCGCTCCTGCTCGCCGTCGCCCTCTTCCTGGCTGTTTCCTGGTGCACCACGACGTTCTCGCGGACGCCCGATGCCCGTGGCTCGCCGAGCCGGGGACGGCCACCCGGCCGCAGCGTCCTGATTTCCCTGTGCATTTCGCGCACGTGATCCGACCGGTTTCCCCGTCCGATCACCCTCACCGCACAGAGAAAGATCTGTCATGCGCAAAAACTCCCTCATCGGCGGCATCGTGCTGGCCGCCGCCCTCCTGCTCGGCGGCTGCGGCACCGACGCCCCCGCCGGCCACAACGCCGACGACGTCACCTTCGCCCAGCAGATGGTCCCGCACCACAGCCAGGCGCTCGACATGGCGAAGCTCGTCCCGGCGCGCAGCACGAACCCGAAGGTGCTCGGCCTCGCGAGCCGGATCGAACAGGCCCAGGATCCGGAAATCCGGCTGATGCAGGGCTGGCTGACCACCTGGGGCGCCGCCCCGGCCCACGAATCGATGCCCGGCATGGGCGGGTCGATGTCCGACGCCGACCTGAAGCAGCTCGAAACCGCCAAGGGCGCCGAGTTCGACAAGATGTGGCTCGGCATGATGATCAGGCACCACCAGGGCGCGATCGACATGGCCAGGACCGAACTGGCCAAGGGCGGCGACGCCGGCGCCAAGGCGCTCGCGCAGAAGATCATCGACGCACAGCAGGCGGAGATCGCCGAGATGCAGGGCCTGCTCACGCAGAGCTGAGCACGGGTCGCCGGGGCGGCGGCCGCCCCGGCGACCAGCTTTCTCCGGTGGGCCGCCGGGCGGGAAGTATCCTGCCCACCGGAGGTGCCATGCTGGGTCTGGGCGAGCTCGAAGCGTCGGTGATGGACGTGCTCTGGGACGCGGCGGAACCGTTGCGGGTCCGCCAGGTGCTCGACGAGCTGAACCGCGACCGCAAGCCGGCGTACACCACGGTGATGACCGTGCTGGACAACCTGCACCGGAAGGGCTGGGTCGTGCGCGACCTCGAGAACCGGGCGTACCACTACCGCGCCGTCACCACCCGCGCGGAAGCGACCGCGCAGAGCCTGCGGGAGGTGCTCGACTCCGTCGACGACCGCGAATCCGTGCTCCTGCACTTCGTCAGCACGGTCACCGAAGAGGAGTCGGACGTCCTCCGCCGGGCCCTGCGCCGGAAGCCGAAGAAGCGGTGATCGTCGCCGCCGCTCTGCTGCTCGGCACCGTCGCGGTCGGCTGGTGGTCTCCGTGGCCCCTGGGCCGGCTCACCGCGCGGATCGACCCGCGGACGGCGCTCGCCTGGTGGCTGCTCACCGCCGCCGGGGTGCTCGGCGGCGCGATCGCCGGGGTGCTGCTGCTCGTCCTGCCGGGACACGGCCCGGCCGACGCGGTCCTGCGGGTGCTGCACGACTCCTGGACGGTGCTCGACCACGACGAGCTGCCCGCACTCGACCCCATCACCGGCACGATCGCGGGTGCCGTCGTGGCGGTCGCGGCCGGGCGGCTGGCGACGACCTGGCTCGTCCGGCGGCGACGGCGGACGAGCCTGTACCGCCGTCACCTCGCCGCGTTGCGGCTCGCCGGCGCCCGCGACACCCGGCCGGTCCCGACCCTGTGGCTGCCGGACGACCGGCCGATCGCCTACAGCCTCGGCGGCCGCCGCTCCCTGGTGGTCGCCAGCGACGGCCTCGCGGCGCGGCTGACGAGGCGCGAGCTGGGCGCCGTGCTGGCCCACGAACGCGCCCACGTCCACGGGCACCACCACCTGCTCACCGGCGCTGCGGAGGTCCTCGGCCGGACGCTCGGGTTCGTGCCCCTGCTGCGCGAGCTGCCCGCGGCAACGCGCCTGCTGGTGGAACTGGCCGCCGACCAGGCGGCGGCCGCACAGTGCGGCCGCGAGCCGCTCAGGTCGGCGCTGGTGTCGATCCACGCGGTGGCCGGACCGCGCCGAGCCCTCGCCATGGCGGGCGGCGACACCGCCCTCCGACTGAGCCGGCTCGACAACGGCATGTCGGCCACCCGGCGGTCGATCACCATCGTCGGTGGGGTTGTCGCCTTCCTCGCTCCGCCCGCGATCGCGGTCGCGCTGGTGCTGATCACGGGCTTCGCCGTCGGCCGCTGACCGGCTTCAAGCCCGGACCACCGACGTCGACGCAAACCCGCGCAACCGCAAGCTGTTGCCGACCACGAACACCGAACTGAAGGCCATCGCCGCGCCCGCGATCATCGGGTTCAGCAACCCCGCCGCCGCCAGGGGCAGGGCCGCCAGGTTGTACGCGAACGCCCAGAACAGGTTGCCCTTGATCGTGCGCAGCGTGCGGCGGGACAGCCGGATCGCGTCGGTGACCGCGCGCAGGTCGCCGCGGACCAAGGTGAGGTCGCTCGCCTCGATCGCGACGTCCGTGCCCGTGCCCATGGCCAGCCCGAGGTCGGCCTGCGCCAGCGCCGGCGCGTCGTTCACGCCGTCGCCGACCATGGCCACGACCCTGCCTTCGTCCTGCAGGCGCTTGACGACGGCCAGCTTGCCGGCGGGCAGCACCTCGGCGATCACCTCGTCGATGCCCACCTCCGCCGCCACCGCGCGGGCGACGGCCGCGTTGTCGCCGGTCAGCAGCACCGGCTTCAGCCCCAGTTCGCGCAGCTGGGCGACGGCCTCGGCCGACGTCGGCTTGACGGTGTCGGCGACCAGCAGCACGCCTCGGGCCGCGCCGTCCCAAGCCACCGCCACCGCGGTCTGGCCCCGCTCCTCCGCCGCGGCCTTCGCGGCCGCGAGGTCGTCCGGCAGGGGCAGGCTCCAGTCCTCCAGCAACGCCGTCCGGCCCACCAGCACCGCGTGCCCCTCGACGATCCCCTGCACCCCGAGCCCCGCCACGTTCGTGAAGTCTTCGACCGCCGGGAGGTCGACGCGCTCCCGGGCGCCCCGGGCGATGGCGGTGGCGATCGGGTGCTCCGACGCGTCCTCCAGCGCCCCGGCCAGCCGCAACAGCTGCTCTTCGCCGACGCCATCGGCGACGTGGACGCCGGCCAGGGTCATCCGGCCCGCGGTCACCGTGCCCGTCTTGTCCAGCACCACCGTGTCGACCCGGCGGGTCGATTCGAGGACCTCCGGCCCCTTGATCAGCACGCCGAGCTGCGCACCGCGGCCGGTGCCGACGAGCAGGGCCGTCGGCGTGGCCAGGCCGAGCGCACACGGGCAGGCGATGATCAGCACCGCTACCGCGGCCGTGAACGCCGCCGCCGTGCCGGCGCCGGTGCCGAGCCAGAACCCCAGCGTGGCGGCGGCCAAGCCGATCACGATCGGTACGAACACCCCGGACACCCGGTCGGCCAGCCGCTGGACCTCGGCCTTGCCGCTCTGGGCATCCTCGACGAGGCGGGCCATCCGCGCCAGCTGCGTGTCCGCGCCGACACGGGTGGCGCGCACGACCAGCCGCCCGCCCGCGTTCACCGTCGCCCCGGTGACGGCGGCACCCTCGCCGACCTCGACCGGTACCGGCTCACCGGTGAGCATCGACGCGTCGACCGCGGACTTGCCCTCCTCGACCACGCCGTCGGTGGCGATCTTCTCCCCCGGCCGCACGACGAACCGGTCCCCCACGGCCAGCTCGGCGGCCGGGATCCGGACCTCGCCGCCGCCCCGCAGGACCGCGACCTCCTTCGCGCCCAGCTCCAGCAGCGCCCGCAGCGCGGCACCCGCGCGGCGCTTGGACCGCGCCTCGAAGTACCGGCCGGCCAGGATGAACGTGGTGACGCCGGCCGCGACCTCGAGGTAGATGTCGCCCGCCCCGTCCGACGGGGCGATCGTCAGCTCGAACGGGTGCACCATCCCCGGCGTTCCGGCCGTGCCGAACAGCAGCGCCCACAGCGACCACGCGGACGCGGCGAGCACGCCCATCGACACCAGCGTGTCCATCGTCGCCGCGCCGTGGCGCAGGTTCGTCCACGCCGCCCGGTGGAACGGCCACGCGCCCCAGGTGACCACCGGCGCGGCCAGCGTCAGCGAAATCCACTGCCAGTAGGTGAACTGCAGCGCCGGCACCATGGCCAGCAGGATCACCGGCACCGCCAGCACGGCACTGGTGATCAGCCGCTGCCGCAGCGGGCGCGCCGGGTCGTCTTCGTCCACTTCGGACTCGGCGGCCGGTTCCGGCCGCGGCAGCGTGGCGCGGTAACCCGCCGCCTCGACCGTGGCCACCAGCGTGCCCGGATCGAGACCCTCCGGAGCGCGCACGCGGGCTTTCTCGGTGGCGTAGTTGACCGACGCGGTGACGCCGTCGAGCTTGTTGAGCTTGCGCTCGATGCGGTTGGCGCACGAGGCGCAGGTCATGCCGCCGATCGCGAGTTCGATCTCGGTCACCGGGCCGGACTCGGCCGTGGCGCTGGTCATGATCGTCCCCCTTCGCGGGTGGTGACGGTGAACTCGGCGGTCCGCACGACGTCGCCGTGCTTGAAGTCCAGGAACAGCCGGTAAGTCCCGGCGCTCGGGACCTCGGCGGCGAACTTCACCTGCGGGCCCGCGGCCGTCCTGCCGTCGCCGGGCGCACCGTCCGGGTGGACGTGCAGGTAGGCGAGATCGCCTTCGCGCAGCGCGACCAGGTGCCCGTACGCGGCGAGGTAGGGCTGCAGATCGGTGACCGGCAGGCCGCCGCGGCGGACGGTCAGCGTCAGCGGCGAAGTCTTTCCGGCCGTCAGGTCGCCGGCGAGCTCGACGGTGTAGCCGTCGACCTGGGCCGTCCGGCTGGGTTCGTACGTCACCGGCCGGTAGGCGCCGGCGACCGACAGGTCCACACCGAGGGTCATCGCCTTCCCTCCGGCCGGGGCGAAGTCGGCGAACGCGCGGTACGAGCCGGCGGCGCTCAAGGTCAGCGGGACGCTCCACGTGCCGTCCGGCGCCATCTCCGGGTGGACGTGCCGGAAGCCGGAGGTGTCCCGGCGGACCACGATCAGGTGCAGCTTCTTCTCGTGTTCGACGTCGAACGCGGTGACGGGCTTCCCGTCCGGCCCGGTGATGGTGAACGAGAACCTCCCGGGCTCCGGCGCCGAGCCGGCGGTGAAGGTGTAGCCGTCCTGGCTCGACGCCAGCCCGCCCGGCAGGTCGCCGGCCGGAGCGGCCATGCCCGCGTGTTCGCCGCCCGGGTCACGGTGTTCGGTGGTCGCGGCCGAAACCGGGCCCGCGGTGCTGCCGACGGCGAATCCCCCGGCCGCCAGCAGGACGAGCGCCCCGCCGAACCCGGCCAGGCGTGCTGCGGTGTTCATGTCTGCTTCCCTCCCTGGCGCCGGACTACCCGGCGAGCGTGTACCCGGCCTCCGCGACGGCCGCGCGGACCTGCGCGTCGTCGACCGGCCGGTCGCTGGTGACGGTGACGGCCCCGGACGGCAGGTCGACCGCGACCTCGGTGACGCCGTCGAGGGCGCCGACCTCTTCGCTGACCGAGGCCACGCAGTGCGAGCAGGTCATGCCGGTCACGGTGTAGCGGCTGGTGCTCATGGGGTTCCCTTCGCTCATGCCGTCACAGTACCCCTAGGGGGTACCCGTATCAAGGCGGTCCCGGCCTCGTCGCGCCGATGAGTTTTCCGGGCCGCCGCCGTCCATACCTGCGAGATCGACACACAGGAGGCCGCACGATGCGGAAACTGATCTTCGGGATGAACCTGACGCTGGACGGCTACATCGCCGCGCCCGGTGACGACATCGGGTGGAGCGGGCCGCCGAGCGACGAGCTGTTCCGGTGGTGGCTCGACCAGGAGCGGGCCAGCGAACTGACGCTCTACGGGCGCAAGCTGTGGGAGACGATGAGCTCCTACTGGCCGACCGGCGACCAGGAGCCGGGTGCCGATCCGGCGGAGGTCGCCTTCGCGCGGAACTGGCGGGACACGCCGAAGGTGGTGTTCTCCTCGACGATCGACAAGGTCGGCTGGAACACCCGCCTGGTCACCGGCGACGCCGTCGCCGAGATCACCCGGCTCAAGGCCGAGGACGGCGGCCCGATGACCATCGGCGGCGCCACCCTCGCCGCGGCGGCCATGCGGGCCGGGCTGATCGACGAGTACGCCGTGGCCACCCACCCGGTCCTGGTGGGTGGCGGCACGCCCTTCTTCACCGCGCTGGACAGCTGGGTGAACCTGACCCTGGTCGAGACGCGGACCTTCCCCGGCGGCGTGGTGCTGACCCGGTACGAGACGCGGCGATGAGCACCTTCACAGCGTCGGCGGCAGGCCCAGCCAGGGTTTGCCGGCGGCGTCGAACCCGGTGAGCTCGGCGATCTTCCCGTCGACGACGTGCAGGAGCGCGACGGCGAACAGCCGGTGCTCCGGGTCGCCGGGCGCCCGCAGGTACAGCACGGCGGCCGGCATCCGGTTGACCGTCGTGACCACCCCGCGCCAGTCGTCGTGGCCGCGCCGGAAGAGCCCGCCGGAGACCCAGCCGTCCACCGCGTCCCGGGCCGTCGTGCTCACCGTGGTCTGCCCGGGCAGCATCGCGAAGCGCAGGTCGTCGCGCAGCAGCGACGTCAGCCCGTCGAGGTCGTTGCGCTCGTGGGCGTCGAGGTAGGACTGCACCACGGCGCGCTCGTCGTCCGACAGCTCGTGGGTGGCCCGGCCGCGCCAGTCGAGGCGGCGGCCGGGCAGCTGCTCGCGCACCGTCACCCGCGCCCGCTGCAGGGCGCTGGTCACCGAGGCGACGGTCAGCTCGAGGACGTCGGCGACCGTGGCCGCCGGCCAGCCCAGGACGTCCCGCAGGATGAACACCGCCCGTTGCCGCGGCGGCAGGTGCTGGACGGCGACGATGAACGCCAGCTCGATCGTCTCCCGCGCCACCGCCGACTCCTGCGGGTCCTCGGGAAGCATCCGGTCGGGGTACGGCTGCAGCACCTCCCAGGCCGCGCCCGGCAGCTCGGCCGGCACGGGCGTGCGGCCGTTGCGCTTGTCCAGGAAGTCGAGGCAGGCGTTCGTCGCGATCCGGTACAGCCAGGTCCGCCACGCCGCGTGCCCCTTGAACGACGCCCGCTTGTCCCACGCCCGCAAGAACGTCTCCTGGGTCAGGTCCCGGGCGTCCTCGTAGTTCGCGAGCATCCGGTAGCAGTGCACCTGCAGCTCACGCCGGTGCCGCTCGGTGAGGAGCGCGAACTGCGCGGCGTCGTCGGTCATGGTCGTGCATCCTTCCACCGGGATCAGGGGCTACCGGAACTGACGATCGCGCGCCGGGTTTCTGATCGGTGGGGCCGCCGGCGCAGGGCCCACTCGGCCACGCCGAGGTTGAGCACCCAGCCCGCCGCCATCAGCACCGCCCGGGTGACCTCGCCGGGCACGCCCACCAGCAGGGCCCACGGGAGGTGCGTCAGCACCTGCGTCCCGGCGCCCAGCCCGATCGCGTACCCGCGGGTCATCCACACCCGGTGCCGGCGGACGTCCCGGCGGCGGACGGCGGCCGTGGCCAGCACGATCGACACGGCCATCGCCGTGCCGAAGAACAACCGGAACACCGTGAGGAGGTCGCCGTCACCCGGCGGGAGGTCGGAGAACAGCGTCATCCACAGACCGGACAGGGCCGCGACCAGCCCGCAGGGAACCAGCAGCCGTCCGGCGAAGCGGTGCCAGCGAGGCCGGCGCCGGCGCAGGGCCGGCACGAACTGGAACGCCCCCAGGACACAGAAGAGGCTCGCGCCGAAGATGTGCAGCACGACGGGCAGCGGCATGGCGAAGAACCGCGCGTTGTCCGCGGTGACCCGCGCGCCGCCGGCCAGCTCGGCCACGCGCGCGGAACCGGCGGCCACCGGGACGGCACTGAGCAGGAGCAGTCCCGCCGGGACGAGCCACTCCGGTTTCTTGGTGGGCAGCAAGGAAAACCCCTCTCGGCGGTCGGGCACGGACGTCTTCGCCCAGCATGACCGCCGGCGGGCCGCGGCTCATCGGTCCACGGGCCGGACCTCGACCGGCCCGAAGTACGGCCCGGCTCTAGTACTTTCGGCGCGGCGCGGGTGCCGCCTTGGGGACGCGGCGGGTTTCGTAGGCCCAGATGGCGATCTCGACGCGGTTGCGGGCGCCGAGCTTCGCCATCAGGCTCGCGATGTGGGTCTTGACGGTGCTGAGCGTGATGTAGAGCTCTTCGGTGATCTCGCGGTTGGTCCGCCCGCGCGCCACGCTGAGCAGGACCTGTTCTTCGCGATCGGTGAGGGGTTCGACGGGCTGGCTCGGCGCCTCGGATCCGGTGCCCGCGAAGGCGTCGAGCAGCCGCGCGGTGACGCTGGGCGCGATCAGCGCGTCTCCGGTCGCGGCGGCGTGGACGGCCTGGGCGAGCAGCTGCGTGCCGGCGTTCTTGAGCAGGAACCCGCGCGCGCCCGCCCGCAGCGCCGCGTAGACGTACTCGTCGAGGTCGAACGTGGTGATGACGACGACGGCGAGCGGGTCCTCGACGCCGGGGCCGGCCAGGCGGCGGGTCGCCTCGATGCCGTCGGTGCCGGGCATGCGGATGTCGAACAGGCACACGTCGGGACGCAGCCGCCGGGCCAGCTCGACGGCCGCCTCGCCGTCGGCGGCCTCGCCGACGACCTCGATGTCCGGCTGGGAGTCGAGCAGCATCGTCAGGCCGGTGCGGACGATCTCCTGGTCGTCGGCGACGAGCACGCGGATGCTCATGCCGCCCCGCCGCGGGGCAGGACGGCGGTGACGGTCCAGCCCCGCCCCGGGTCCGGGCCCGCTTCACAGGTCCCGCCGAGCAGGCCGGCCCGCTCGATCATCCCGGCGAGCCCGTAGCCGGGCGAGGGCACCGGGCGCACGAGGCCGGGCTCCCCGTCGTCGCTCACGCGCAGCCGGACCGCTTCGTCGTCGGCGGTGACCCGGACCTCGATCCGGGTCACGTGCCGGGCGTGGCGCCGGGCGTTGGTGACCGATTCCTGGGCGAGGCGGTAGATCGCGCTCCCGATCGACGGCGGCAGGTCGCCGACGTCACCGGAGACCGTCACGTCGACCGACGGCCGGGAGCGGCTCGCGAGCCGCTCCAGATCGGCGATCCGCGGGTTCGGGGCGAGGTCGGCCGGCTCGTCGCGGCGCAGGACGCGGACCATGGCGCGCATCTCGTCGAGAGCGCGCGCCGCTTCGGCTTCGATCAGCTCCAGCGCTTCGGCCGCGGCGGCCGGCCGCGTCGGCATCATCGCGAGGCCGGCCTGGGCGCGGATCGCCATCGCCGAGACGTGGTGGGCGACCGTGTCGTGCAGGTCGCGGGCCAGCCGTTCCCGCTCGAGCAGCTTGGCCTGGTCCAGCTCCCGCAGCCGCGCCCGCGCCCGGTACCGCAACGCGGCGGCCAGCGTGACGGCCGCGAACAGCACGACCGTCCCGCCCGCCGCGTCCGCGGCGCTCTCCTGCCCGAGTGCGACCGACAGGCCGGTCTCGACCAGCACGAACCCCAGCCCGAGCACGATTTCCCGGCCCGCACCCCAGCGCGCCAGCGAGTACGCCAGGAGCAGCAGCCCGGCCGTCGCGTACGCCGACGGGGCGGCCCCGCCGGTCAGCAGCATGACCACCGACGTCGTGCCGAAGGCGGTGAGGAACATCGGGAACGGCCTGGTCCGCCGCCACAGCAACGTCGGCGCCAAGGCGGCGACGACGAGCACGGAGACGACCCGCCACGGCAGGTCCGGCCGGAACAGTCCCTCGGCGGCCACCGCCGCCCAGAGCACCCCGAGCAGCACCCAGTCCCGCCACACCCGCGACGGCGGATCGGGCGGCCGGGGTTCGTCCCACAGCGAGCGGAGCACAGCGGTCACCCGCTGATGGTACGAAAGGACCGGGCGGCCCAGATCGCCCGAAAGTACGACCCGGCGTCGCCGTTCAGCGCGCCGCTCGGTACGCGGCGATCCGGATCCGCGGGCCGCGCAGGTGGACCAGGTCGACGGCGAAGGCCGGCACCGGCCGGTACCCAGCGCCTTGTCCCAGGAAACCGGGCCAGACGTTGTTAACCTGAGATTCATCCGGTGCCACACCGGATGACACGACCAGGCGAGGGTGGTGGACGTGCCCGACGAACAGTCCGTGGAACTCGTACCCCGGTCGGTGGCCGAACTCGCCGCCGACCCGGCCTGGACGGTCACCCGCACCGGCACGACCGGTCAGTGGCTCACCGCCGAACGGGTCGTCGAGGGCAACGGCCGGCGCCGCCTCATCGGCCTGACCCCCATCCGCCCCGGCACGGTCGCGCTCATGCTCTGGTCCGGCGGCGAAGTCGTCCAGCACCTGCGGGGCTCGGAAGCCGACGCCTGCGCGACGGCACATCGGTGGATCGAGGAACTGCTCGCCGAAGAGTCCTGAGCGAGCGGTCGTCGACGCGGCTCACCGGGCGACTTCGGCGACAGCCCGACCACCGCGCCCTCAGAACACCTGGTACGAGTCGACGATGCCGACCGGGTTCCAGCCGGCGTCCCGGCACGGGGGGCCGCACGACCAGTCGAGGTCGTAGGCTCCCGTCTTGGTGAGGGCGCCGTCGGACGTGTGCACCGTGACCTTCCCCGACCAGTATTCGAGCGTCACGATGTCCAGGTTGCCGTCGCCGTTCATGTCCCCGAGCCCGATCGGCTCGACGCTGTCCCAGAAGATGCCCCACCCGACCGGGATCGGGGCGCTGGTGACCTGGCCGGCCCCGTTGAGCAGCCAGAAGCCGGTTCGGAGAAGGTCGGAGTTCGCCCAGGCGATGTCGGCGTCGCCGTCGTTGTCCACATCGCCGACGCCGATGACATGCCAGTCCCCGGCGCAGACGGCATTGCAGGACGACCCGGTGATCCACTGCTCGCCGATGACGTGCCCGGCCCCGTCGAACAGCCACGACGCGAGCGCGCCCCGATCGGAGTTCTCCCACCAGAGGATGTCGTCGTGGCCGTCGCCGTTCATGTCCGCGAGCGCGACCGGCCCCCACTTCCCCGAGCAGCCCGCGCAGGGCCGGTCGACCAGCGTGCTCCCCATCCGGCCGGTGTCCGCACCGGTCCAGATCCGGACCTGCCCGCTGCCGGGATCCCAGGAGAGCAGGTCGTGTTCCTTGACGAGCCGGGGTCCGGCGAACCGCACGTGCGCCCGGCTGACCGCCAAGATTCCGGCCCGGGCCCACACGTCCCCGCGGCGCGGGCACGTGCCCCAGGTGACACAGTCGTACGGCCAGATCGACTGTCCGAGGACCGCGGTGGACGAACTGGTGCGCCACATCCCGACCTGGCCGGTGGAAGCGGTGGCGGGCTGCTTGTTGTTGCTCCAGAGCACACCGCCGGCCGCAGGCGCCGCGTCGGACGGTGGCGCGGCGATGAGCAGGGCCGCCAGGGCGAGAACGGTGAGCGTCACGGCGCGCAGCGGTCCTCTCATGCCGGTCAGTATGCGGCACGGAGAACAGGCGAGGCTAAATTCCGTCTTCTCCGGCGAGCGCCCGATAAACCGGCCGAAGCAACTCCACGACATCCTCGCCGCCCGCGGTGATCGCGAACGGCGGTACCTGGTGCAAAAGCGCGTCCGACGGCGTCCGCGGTCCGTGCAGCGGTGCTGTCCCGCCCAGGCCCGGGGCCGGGCCACTGGCGAAGAACGTGTCCATGACCTCGGTCAGGGCCGGGGACCGGTCATCGGGGTCGAGGGGCTCGGCCGAGATGAGCCGGTTCTTCAGCTCCTCCACCAGCATTTCCCGGTTCCGGCCGCGCAGGGCCAGCACGGTGAACGGGTCCTCGCCGACCCGCGCCACGAGCGCGGAGAACACCGCGTTCAAGTGGCCGCACGGCACCTCGGCGTCCGGGCAGGTGCAGTCCAGGGACACCTCCCGCGCCGACGACGGGAACAACGGCAGCCGGATCGCCTTGAACGTCTCTTCGACGTCACGGGGCAACTCGCCGCTGAGCAGCTGGACCGTGGTCGACGCCTTGGCCGCCAGGGCGTGCGTGATCGCCGCCCAGTCCGCCTTGCCGAACGCCGTCAGCCCGATCCGCACCCGGTGACTCCGGCCGTCCCGCACCTCGGCGTCGACGCGCCCGGCGCCGACCTCCAGCGCAACGACGTCGCCTCGGCCCTTCGCGGGCAGGAGGACGCCGATCGCCGTCAGCGCGCGGAGGAAGCGGGCCGGCCACCACGGCAGCGGCTCAGTCATCGATCGCCTCCTCCCCCAGGGCGAGCACCCCGCGCAGCGCGTCCGTGGACAGCTCGGTGAGCCGGCTGTCCCCCTCGCCGACGACCAGTCCCGCGAGCGCGCGCTTCTGGTCGATCAGCGTGTCGATGCGGTCCTCGATGGTGCCGGGGCAGATGAACTTCCGCACCTGGACGGTGCGGTGCTGCCCGATCCGGAACGCCCGGTCGGTCGCTTGGTTCTCCACGGCCGGGTTCCACCAGCGGTCCAGGTGCAGAACCTGGCCGGCGGCGGTCAGCGTCAGCCCGGAACCGCCGGCTTTGAGCGACAGCAACAAGATCCGCGGCCCGTCGCCCTCCTGGAAGCGGTCCACGATCGCGTCCCGCGCCCCCTTGGCCAGGCCACCGTGCAGGAATCCGACTTCGGTGCCGAGCCGGTCCGCCAGGTGCGGCACGAGCAGGTGCCCGAACTCGGCGTACTGCGTGAAGCACAGCGCCCGATCACCCGACGCCAGGATTTCCGCCAGGACCTCTTCGAGGCGGCTGACCTTGCCGGAGCGGTCCCCGAGCGGGGAGCCGTCGTGCAGCAGGTGCGCGGGGTGGTTGCAGACCTGCTTGAGTTTCGTGATCGCGGCGAGGATGTTGCCGCGGCGCTTGATGCCTTGGCTGTGCTGGATCTTCGTCATCATCTCGTCGACGATCGCGGAGTAGAGCGTGCCCTGTTCGCGGGTGAGCCGGTATTCCTGCCGGATCTCGATCTTTTTCGGGAGCTCGGGAACGATCACGGGGTCCGTCTTCACCCGGCGCAGCAGGTACGGCTGCGTGATCCGGCGCAGAGCGGCGGCCGTGGCGGTGTCGCCGGTGCGTTCGATCGGGGCCGCGAACCGTTGCCGGAACTCGAACCGGCTGCCGAGCAGCCCCGGGTTGAGCAGGTCCAGCACCGACCAGAGGTCCGCCAGCCGGTTCTCCACCGGGGTGCCGGTCAGGGCGAGCCGGTGTTCGGCGGTGAACCGCCGCACCGCCTTGGCCGTCGCGGTGTCGGCGTTCTTGATGGCGTGCGCTTCGTCCAGCACCAGGCGCCGCCAGCCGAACGCCGCGAGCTCGCCGGCGTCACGGGTGGCGGTGGCGTAGGTCGTGACGACGAGGTCGGCCGCGGCGACCTGCGCGGCGAGCGCGTCCCCGTGCGCGCGGGCACTGCCGTGGTGGGCGTGGACCCGCAGGTCCGGGACGAAGTTCGCCGCCTCCCGCTGCCACATGCCGACCAGCGACATCGGGCACAGCACCAGCGTCGCCCGCCGATCGCCCCGCGCCCGTTCGACGGCCTCGAGCGCCAGCGTCTGGACGGTCTTGCCGAGGCCCATGTCGTCGGCCAGGCACGCGCCGAGCCCCAGCGCCGACATGAACGCCAGCCAGGCGACCCCTCGCTGCTGGTAGGGGCGCAACGTGGCGCGGAACGACGGCGGCAGCCCGACCGGCCGCAGCGCCTCCTGGACCCGGCCGGCCAGGACGTCCCCGACCCAGCCGCCGGCCCGGACGTCGGTGACCGGGAGCGGTGTCTCCCGCCCGGAGTGGACGAGCTCCAGCAGGTCGGCCGCGGTGGGGCGCGGGGTGCGCCGGTGCGGGTCGCGGCGCAGGAATTCGAGACCCGCGCGAAGGCGGTCGGCGTCGACGCTGATCCACCGGCCGCGCAGCCGCACCAGCGACGTCTTCGCCGCGACCAGCCGGGCCAGCTCTTCCTCGCCGATCTCGTCGTCGCCCACCGCGACCGACCAGCGGAACGCGGCCAGTTCGTCCCGGCCCACCCGGGCGACGACCTGCTCGGAGGGCGTACTGCGGACGGACAGGCGCAGCCCCAGCCGGCGGCGGCCGTCCCAGGCCGCCGGGAGCTGCACCTCGAACCCGGCTTCGACCAGCCGGTTGGCCTCCGAGATGAGGAACTGCTCGGCTTCTTCGACGCTCAGGTCGTACTCGGACGGCCGGGTCCGGCGCAGAGCCGGCGCCAGCATCGGGGCCACCAGCGCGGCCCGGCCGAGCTCGGCGACCAGCAGCCCCTTCGGGTCCCGGACCAGCCCGTGCGCCTCGCCCGACCAGATCTGCCCCGCCGGCAGCAGCAGGCTCGGATCGGCCGCGGCGCGCAGGAGGAACTGCAGCTGCCACTTGGTGCCGTCGCCGGTCTGGTCGTCGGGGTCGTCCGCGTCCGGCTGCCGCAGGGTGCCGACCTCGGCCAGCCGGAAGCACGCCCGGCCGTCGACGACGTCGGTGTCGGCGACCTCGTCCCACTTCGCCACGGCGTCGGCCAGGACCCCCAGCTCGTCCAGCGGCAGTTCGACGCGGGGAGCGCCGCCCTGCAGCGCGGACAGCCACACCCCGGTCACGCCCCGGGCCCCGCCCAGGTCGACGGGCGGATCGGCGCGCGCCAGCCGGTCCCGGACCGCGGCGTCGACCAGGGTGTGCAGGGCGTCGGTGACGAGCGCGCGCGGCGAGGCCCCGGTGAGCGGCGCGATCTGCTCGGCCCGCCCGACCGGCGGCATGGCCGCGACGAGGGTGTCGAACGCGACGAAATCCACGCCCTGCAGCACCGGGCGCCAGCGGGCCTCCGCCGCGTCGCCCTGCCGGACCAGCGTCGGCAGCACCCGCCCGCGCCGGACGAGGTCCGCGGCCAGGTGGGCCACCGCCCGCAGGTGGGTGACCGAGGCGCCGTAGGAGGCCGAGTCGTCGAGGTCGTCCAGCTCGGCCGCGTCGACGATCAGCGCGGGCACCGACCACGGCCGCAGCGACGGCGCCGGGCCACGCCGCTGGCCGCCCGCGGCCGGCTCGGAGGAGGCGAGCGGCCGGTTCGCCCGCGACGGGAGCAGCACTGTCGCCGAGGCGGGCTTGCCGGGGTGCAGGGCGGTCAGCTGCGCGCCGGAGACCGCGAACGGGTGCGGCAGCGCGATCCGCGCCGAACGGCTCGACGTGCCGGCCGGGCCGCCGTCGCGCTCCGCCCAGAGCAGCAGCCCCCGGCCCGGCGACCACAGCGCGTGCACCGAGGGCAAGGTCTGGAGCTCCTTCGTCCGGGGCCTGGGGTTCCGCCCCGATCGTCGCACGCGCCCGGACGCAGGCCGGCCGCGGTGCGGTCTTCGAGCAGGCGGAGGTGCTCGCGCACCGCGGTGACGGCCACGGGTTGGCTAGGGTGCGCCGGTGACCGATCCCGTGTTCCTCATCACCGGCGCCTCCCGGGGCATCGGCGCCGCCACCGCCCGGCTCGCCGCCGAAGCCGGCTACCGCCTGGTCCTCGTCGCCCGCGACCGGACGCGCTTGGCCGACCTCGCCACCCGGCTGGGCGACGCCGACCGGGTGTGGCCGGCCGCCTGCGACGTCACGGACTGGACACAGCTCGACGCGCTCGTCACCCGGGTCCAGGACACGTGGGGCCGGCTGGACGTCGTGTTCGCCAACGCCGGCGCGAGCGTCGTCACCTCCTTCCTCGGCGAGGGCGGCGCACCACCGGAGGAGTGGCGGGACATGGTGCTCGCCAACGTGTACGGCCCCGCACTGACCGCCCGCGCCGCCCTCCCGGCCCTGGTGGCCTCCGGCGGCCACCTCGTCCTGACCGGCTCGGCCGCCGGCCGCGGAATCCGCCCGGGCAACTTGTACTCGGCCACGAAGTGGGCGGTCACCGGCCTGGCCCAGAACATCCGCGCCGAGTGCGTGGGCACCGGCATCCGGGTCACCCTCATCCAACCGGGCCTGGTCGACACCGGCGGTATTCCGGCCGAACGGTCTCGTGATCCCAAGCTGGATCCCGCCGATGTCGCCCGGGCCGTGCTCTACGCGGTGAGTCAACCGTCTACTGTGGACGTCAACGAGATCCTCGTCCGCCCGGCCGGCCAGGACCGCTGAAGTCCGGCCTTGCGGGGCGACGCGCGCCGCCCCGCAAGACCGACCGGATTACTGGATCACGAACGGCGCCGACACGTCGACCGAGTACGGCGTCGTGCTGTTCTTGTTCAGCTGCAGCACATAACTGCCCGGCAGCACGACCGGTGGGCCGGACGCGTTGATGTCCCCGGCGCTCGTGGCCAGCGCCGATGCCGGGACGGACACGCGCACGACCTGGGACCGGCCCGGGTCGAGCGTCACCCGGGCGAAGCCGACCAGGCGTTGCGGTGGGACCACCACCGGGCTCACCGGCTGGGCCGCGTACACCGGCACGATGTCGGTGCCGGCGCGGGTTCCGGTGTTGGTGACCGTGAACGTCGCGGTGGCCGTGCCGTCGCGGCCGATCTTCGGGGTCACCGCCAGGTTCGTGTGGGTGAAACTCGTGTACGACAGGCCGTACCCGAACGGGAACTGCGGGTTGTACGCGTTGCCCTGACCGGATGCGGTGCTCGGCAGCTGGTCGAAGAACTTCGGCTGGTCCCCCAGCGGGGACGGGGCCGTGCCGGCGAAGTCCCCGCCGACGGCCGGGGCGTCGGACGGCCAGCTGATCGGCAGCTTGCCCGCCGGGTTCGCCTTGCCGAACAACACATCCGCCACCGCCGTGCCGGCTTCCGTGCTGCCCTGGTAGGCCATCAGCACCGCGTTCGCCTTCGCGGCCGGGCCCAGCCCGACCGGCCGGCCCGCGACGACCACGACGATCACCGGCTTGCCGGTCGCCTCCAGCGCCGAGATGAGGGCCTGCTGGTCCGGCGCCAGGGCCGGCGCCGGGTTGTCGCCCAGTCCTTCCGCGTAGGCCTTCTCCCCCACCACCGCCACGTAGGCGCTGGTGTCCGCCGCGGCCGCGACCGCGCTCGCCTGGTCCGGTGCGTACACCGCGGCCGGGTTCGCGGCCCGGATGCCGTTCAGCACGGTGGTGCCCGGCGGGATCTGGTTGTCCGGGCCCATGCAGCACACGTGCCCGGCACCCGCCACGCCCTGCCAGCTCACGCTCCAGCCGCCGAGCTGGTTGGTCATCGAGTCCGCACTCGGGCCGGTCACCACGACCTTCGCGCCCGCGGGCAACGGCAGCGCGTTGTTCTCGTTGCGCAGCAAGGTGATCGACTCTCGCGCGGCCTTCAACGTCTGCTCGCGGCCGGCCGTGACGGCGGCGTTGGCGGCGTTCGCGTCGACGCACGGTTTCGCCGGGTCGGCCACGCACGGCTGGTCGAACAGGCCGAGCTGGAACTTCAGCGTGAGGATGCGGCGCACCGCCTGGTCGATCCGCGCGCGCGAGATCTTGCCCGTGTCGACGGCCTGCAGGATCGCGGCCTGCCACCCGGCCGCGTCGGAGACCTGCATGCTCATGTCGACGCCCGCGTTCACGGCGGCGGCGATGGCACCCGGAAGATCCGGCGCGATGTGGTACGCGGTCTGCAACGCGGTGACGTCCTGGTAGTCGCTGATCACGACGCCCTGGAAGTGCATCTGGTTGCGCAGGATGTCGGTCAGCAGGTAGCGCGAAGCGGTGGCGGGCACGCCGTTGATCGACCCGGAGTTGACCATCACCGTCCCGGCGCCGGCGTCGATCCCGGCCGCGTACGGCGGCAGGATCGTCGTCTGGAGGTAGTTCATCGGGAGCAGTTCCTCGGCCCGGTCGTGGCCGTTGATCGACTGCGAGTAGCCGGCGAAGTGCTTGACCGTGGCGCTGACGTTCAGCTCACCGCGCTTTCCGGGCGACTGCAGGCCCTTGATGTTCGCGGCGCCCATCGCGGCCGACAGGACCGGTTGCTCGGCCCACGTCTCGTAGGTGCGGCCCCACCGGTTGTCGCGCGCGATGTCCTGGACCGGGGCGAAGTTCCAGGTCCAGCCGGTGGCGCGCAGGGCGTCCGCGGTCGCCTTGCCGCCGGCCCGGGCGAGCCCGGGGTCCCAGGTGGCGCCCATGCCGATGGACTGCGGGAACAGCGGCGCCTGCCACGGGTGACCGAAGCCGTGCACCGCGTCGACGCCGAACACCACCGGGAGGTGCAGGCGCGAATTCTTGATCGCGTACTGCTGGATGATGTTGTACTCGGTGGCCCAGTCGTAGCCGGTGTTGCCCACCCCGCCCTTGCCGGTGGTGTCGATGGGATTCTCGGTACCGCCCGCGAGAATCGAGCCGACGTTGGCGTCCACCAGGATTTTCCGCATGCATTCGGGATTGGGGAGGTTGAATCCGTTGTTCCCGCACGTCGTCCCGTTCGGGTCGGTCAACGTGGTGACCAGCTGCTGGTCCATCTGGCCGACTTTTTCGGGCAGCGTCATGACGTGCAGCAACGCCTCCACCCGCGCCGGCACCGGACGCCGCGCGTCCATCCAGGGCGCGAGCCCCGGATCGGGGGCGGCACTGCTACTGGCGGCGAACGCGGGAACCGCGAGCAGGACCGCCGCCGCGAGCACCGTGACGGTGGCGCGGGTACTGCGTCTGTGTTTGCGGAACACCTGACCTCCTTCAGCCGTGGTCGGCACGGACCGGCCGCATGGGTGCGAGCGCACCGTAGGCACCTTCCGCAAGGCGGTAAAACCGCCGAACGGCGGCCGGGACCGTCTACTGTGACCGCCGCTCCCGGTCCGCTCCGCCGCGTCGAGCCGGAGTTCCGGTGAAACCCGCTCGTCCGGTCTTGACGCCGCGGACGTTGTCGTTCACAGTCCTCTGGTGCGTTCGGACGCACCCCGGCCGACCTCCTACCCCCTCCCTCCACCTTCCCCGGCACCCAGCGCGCCGCTTGATGTTAGCGCTAACAGAACTCGAAGTCCCCTCAACGACGAAGGGAACGATCCCCATGCCGATCGGATTCACGCGCGCCACGAGGTGGCGGCACCGGCCCTGGCCGGCCGCCGCGGCCGTGGTGGCGGCCGTGGCCGGGCTGCTCACCGTGGCCCCCACCCCGGCTTCGGCCGCCACGGTGGACACCTCCGCCTGGTACGTCCTGGTCAACCGCAACAGCGGCAAGGCGCTCGACGTCACCGGCGCCGCCACCGCCGACGGCGCCGGGCTCATCCAGTGGAGCCGGACCAACGCCGCCAACCAGCAGTTCCAGTTCGCCGACACCGGCGGCGGGAACTACCAGCTGCGCGCGCGGCATTCCGGCAAGCTCGCCGACGTCCAAGGCGCGTCCACCGCCGACGGCGCGCCCGTGGTGCAGTGGACCGCCAACGGCGGCGCCAACCAGCAGTTCAGCCTGGCCGACGCCGGTGGCGGGTACGTCCGGCTGGTGAACCGCAACAGCGGCAAGGCCCTCGACATCCAGGGTGCCTCGACCGCCGACGGCGCCGGCGTCGTGCAGCAGACCGGCTCCACCGGCACCGCCCAGCAGTGGCAGCTCGTCCAGGTCGACGGCGGTGCCGCCGGCGCCTGCACCCTGCCCTCCACCTACCGCTGGAGCTCGACCGGCCCGCTGGCCACCCCGAAGCAGGGCTGGGTTTCCCTCAAGGACTTCACGAACGTCGTCTACAACGGCAAGCACGTCGTCTACGCGACCACGCACGACACCGGATCGGCCTGGAAGTCCACGAGCTTCAGCCCGTTCACGAACTGGTCCGACATGGCCGGCGCGAGCCAGAGCACGATGTCCTTCGGCGCCGTCGCCCCGACACTGTTCTACTTCGCCCCCAAGAACATCTGGGTGCTCGCCTACCAGTGGGGCTGGCCCGACACGTTCTCCTACCGGACGTCGAGCGATCCCACCAACCCCAACGGCTGGTCGGCGCAGCAGACGCTGTTCACCGGCACCCTCCCCGGCGGGGCCCCGATCGACCAGACGATCATCGGCGACGGCACGAACATGTACCTGTTCTTCGCCGACGACAACGGCAGCATCTACCGCGCGACCATGCCGATCGGGAACTTCCCGGGCAGCTTCGGCTCGAGCTACACGAAGATCATGAGCGACACCCCGCAGAAGCTGTTCGAAGCGCCCGAGGTCTACAAGGTCAAGGACCAGAACCAGTACCTCATGATCGTCGAGGCACGGGGGACGAACGAGCGCCGCTACTTCCGCTCGTTCACCGCCACCAGCCTGAGCGGCACGTGGACCCCGCAGGCCGCCACCGAAAGCAACCCCTTCGCCGGCAAGGCCAACAGCGGTGCCACCTGGACCAACGACATCAGTCACGGCGACCTCGTCCGCACCAACCCCGACCAGACGAAGACCATCGACCCCTGCAACCTCCAGTTCCTCTACCAGGGCCGCGACCCCGCCTCCGACGGCGTCGACTACGGCCTGCTGCCCTACAAGCCGGGAGTGCTGACTCTGCAGCGCTAGCACCCCTGGGCAGGCTGGGACATGGCCGGGAGAGCGTGATCGCTCTCCCGGCCATGCCGGGTTCTCGAAGCCGGCGGGGCGGCTCACGTCACCTTGATCACGACCTTCCCCGCGGCGTGGCCGTCCTCGACGGCGGCCAGGGCGGCCGGGGCGTCGGAAAGCGGGTGGACCGCCGTGATCACCGGGGCCAGCACTCCGTCCACGGCCAGCCGGGCGGAGCGTTCCAGGTTCTCGCGGTCGAGGCGGCGCTCGACGAAACGCCCGCCGAGGTCGGGCACCGACATGTCCCCCACCGCGATCACGGTGCGGGGATCGCGGGCCAGCGGCGCGACCGTCCGCAGCGAGGTGCCACCCACCAGGTCGACGATCCCGTCGAAGCCGTCCGGGACCAGCTCGCGTGCCGTGGCGACGACGTCTTCGGCGGTGTAGTCGACGAACCGCGCCCCGGCCGCCTCGGCCTGCTCGCGCTTGGCGGCGCTGCCCGTGCCGAGCACCCGCAGCCCGCGCGCGGCGGCCAGCCGGGCGATCGCGAGACCGACCCCGCCCCCGACCCCGTTCACCAGGAGCACCGCGCCGGCCGGCAGCCCGAGCTGGTCGAGTGCGTCCACCGCGGTCGTTCCCGCCACCGGCAGCGTCGCCGCCACCGTGGCCGCCAGGCCCGCCGGGATGCGGGCGGCGTTCGGGGCCGAGAGCACCGTCGTCTCGGCGTAGGTGCCGCCGCCGGTGAGCGCGAAGCCGAAGACCGCGTCACCGACCTCGAGCCCGTCGACGTCCTCGCCCAGGGCGAGCACGGTCCCGGCGGCCTCCATGCCCAGCACGCGGGGGAACGGCCGCCCGCCGTCGAGACCGGGGACCACGCCCGCGCGCACCAGGTGGTCGAGGGGGTTCACCCCGGCGACGTCGACCCGGATCAGCACCTCGCCGCGACCGGGAACGGGATCCGGCCGGTCGAAGAACTCCTGCACCTCAGGCCCGCCGTGCCTGCCGAAACCCCACGCCTGTCCCATTTCCTGCTGCCTTCCGGGTGACCGGCCCGGCGGTTCCGGGCCCTGCGGCCATGCTCACCGCTGACACCGGTGTCAGAGGCAACCACCCGAGGCGCAGGTCACACCCGGGCCACCAGCTCCGCCTGGTGCCGCCGATTGGCCGCCATCACGGTGTCGAGTGCGTTGCGGGCCTCGGTCAGGCGGCCGATTTCGGCGTCGATCCGGTCGCGTTCCCGCGCCATCGTGGCGAACGCCGACTCGACGACGTCCGGGTCGCCCGGGGTTTCCACGCACGGCAGCACGGCCGCGATCACCCGGCTGGACATCCCCGCGTCGAACAGCTGCCGGATGAGCACCACGCGCTCCACTTCGGCGTCGGAATAGTGCCGCTGCCCAGCGTCGGAGCGTGCACTGGTCAGCAGGCCCTGCTGTTCGTAGTACCGCAGCGAACGCGAACTCACGCCGGTGCGCTGCGACAGCTCCCCGATCCTCATACCGGCGAGGCTACCCGTGGCAATTACATCACTATCGATGTATCGTTTCCGATGTGAAGGTGAGTGACCTGTACCTGCTCGGCAAGCACCTGATGGAGCTCGCCGCCCGGGGCATGCGCGACGACGCCGATCCCGAGGTGCCGGAGATCTACCTGGTGGTCATCTCGGTGCTCGTCGAAGCGCCGGGCATCTCGATCAGCGAGCTCACCGCGCGCACCGGCTTCGCGCAGAGCCACGTCTCCGCCGCCGTCGCCCAGCTGCGGGAGCGCGGCGCCCTGAGCACCGGCCCGGACCCGGCCGACCGGCGGCGCACGCTCGTCACCCCGGTGGCCGGGCTGGTCGAGGCGGTGGCCGAGCGCCAGCGCCGTGACGCCGAGGAGGTGCTCGCCGCGGCGCTCGCCGAGGCCGAGCCCGACGCGGAATCGGTCGCACCGCGGGCCGCGCGGCTGGTCGAAGCCGCCGACGAGCTGTACCGGCTGCTCACCGCACGCGCGCTCGGCGTGACCGGCGAAGCGACGCTCGTGCCACTGCACTCGCTGGCCCGGAAAGCGGCCGGTGAACCGGAAAAGTAGGGGGATCCCATGCACTACCCGTTCACGGACGCGGCACCGCTGCGCTGCCCGGCCGAGTTCGCCCGGCGGCAGGACGAGGAGCCCGTCGGCCGCGTGCGCCTCGCGACCGGCGAAGACGCCTGGCTCGTCACGCGCTACGCCGACATCCGCGCGCTGCTCACCGATCCACGGTTCCGGCCGTGGCTGCCCGGCACGCCCGCGACCGAAGGTGGCGGCCTGCTCTTCACGATGTCCGGCCCGGAACACGCCCGCCTGCGGCGCGCCGCCGCCCAGGCGCTGACTCCGCGCCGGGTGGAGCGGCTGCGTCCCCGGGTCGAGGCGCTCGCGGCGGAGTCGGCCGCGAAGTTCGTCGCGCAGGGGCAGCCGGCCGACGTGCTCGCCGGCTACGCGGTCCCGTTCGCGTTGGCGGTGCTCAACGAACTTCTCGGCGTCCCCCCGGAGGCCCGGGACGACCTGCGGGCGTGGGCCGACGGCGTCGTCGCGGTGTTCACGGCGCCGGACTACGCGGAAATGGCCGAGGCGGCGCGGAACCTGGGCGAGTACCTCGCCGAGCTCGTCGAGGCGAAGCGGCGCACCCCGGGCGAGGACCTGCTGACCGGGCTGCTCCAGGCGGAGGTGAGCCCGGAGGAGGTCACGCAGCTGGCGTTCGCGATCCTGATCGCCGGCTACGTCCCGGCGGCCAACGCCCTGGCCACGGCGGTGCTGCGGCTGGCGGCCGAGCCGGCCCTCCCCCGCGACCCGGCCTCGATCCCGGCGGTGCTGGAGGAACTGCTGCGCCAGGACCCGGGCTCGGCCGCGGACCAGGGCCGTGTGGCGGTCGAGGACGCCGAGATCGGCGGCATCCCGATCCGCGCGGGCGACTTCGTGCTGGGGGCGCTGCGGGCGGGCAACCACGACGCCCGCCGGTTCCCCGCCCCGGAGCGGGTGGATCCGGCACGGGAGCCGGGACACCTGGCCTTCGGCCACGGCCCGCACCACTGCCTCGGCGCGGCCCTGGCCCGGTCGGAGCTGCGGGCCGGGGTGACGGCGTTGCTGTCGGCGGCGCCGGAGCTGCACCTGGCGGTGCCGGTCGGCGAGCTCGAGTGGCGACGGATGTTCGTCTCCCTGCACGGCCCGGCGGCGGTGCCCCTCCGGTGGTGACACCCGCATCGGGGCAGATCTCCTTCGCAGAATCGCGGATTGCCCGCCGGCGGCCGTTCCACGATCGTTGGCTGGCCGCGAATCCTCCTGCTCCCCACCGATTGGTGAGTCACGTGAACACGGTCGAACTTTCGGCAAACCGGAGGCCGCGGGCGTGGCGCTGGAGCGCGCCCGGGTCGCCCTCGCAGGCGTGCGCCGGGCGGGCATCCTCGACATCGCCCGCCACGACGTCGGTTTCATCGGAACGCACGGGCAACCCGGGTCGGCCGGTACGCGCGAAATGACTGCCGACGAGATGATCGGCTTGCTGGCGCCGTAAGGGTGCCGCCGCCCGGTGGCGGAATTCGCCCATCGGGCAGCCTGCTCACGGACGCCAGCGGTCGAGCGCCTCACGTGTCACGATGACATCAGGGTGCGAGGTGCCCAGTACTCCTTCGCGGACCGGCAACAGTTGGGCCAGAAGATCACGGGCGCCCGGGACATCGCCGGCGTGAGCGGTCCAGATCGCGATGTCATGCCGAGTCGAGAGCGTCACCGGGTGTTCGGCACCCAGAATGCGCTCACGGACCGGAAGGAGTTCGACCAGCAGATCACGGGCTCTCGCCGGGTCCCCAGCTCGGCCCGTCCAGGAGGCCAGGTGGCTCGTTACGAGCAGCGTACGAGGATGCTCGGGGCCGAGCACTCGTTGCCGGGCCGGCACCAGCTCAGCGAACAGGTCGCGGGCAGCGGCCGCATCGCCCGTTTCGCCGGTGAGACGGGCCAACGTGCTCCAAACGGCCAGCACCGCCGGTTGGTCGGCACCCAGCGCTCGCCCGGCTACGGTCAAGAGTTCCCTGGCTTGCTCGCGCGCCGCTTCGGGATTGCCGGCGTGCCCGGTCCAGCTCGCAAGGTCGTGCCGGGTCGTCAAGACGGCCGGGTGTTCCGGGCCGAGTACGTGCTCGTGGACGGGGAGCAGCTCGAGGAGCAAGTCGCGCGCCATCGCCGGATCGCCGGCGTGCCCGGTCCAGTAGGCGAGTTCGTGGCGCGTGGCGAGCGTAGCCGGGTGCTCGGCACCGACCACACGCTCGCAAACGGGAACCAGATCACGGAGCAAGTCGCGCGCCCTCGCCGTTTCCCCGGCGTGCCCGGTCCAGTAAGCCAAGTCCCGCCGCGTGGCCAGGACTTCGGCTCGCTCCAGCGGCAGGACGTCGAGAAGCTTGCGAACGTGCATCCGGAGGACGTTCCAGGTGTTCAGACTGGCCGCGGTCACGCAATCACGCGAGGGCATCGCGGCGACGACGAGCGCGTGGGCGGCCTCCGCCCACGCGTCGACCTCGGACCGTGAGCGCAGCCGGTCCACAGTCACCGCCTGCACGAGGCGGTGGACCGTGACGCTGTCCGCCCCGGCGCCGGTGATCAGGCTGTGGCCGTGCAACGCGCCCACGGCGCGGTGCATGGTCAGCTCGTCAGCAAGCAGCGGACGCAGGTGCGATTCGACAGCAGGAGGCAACTCGACCGTATCCGGAACCCCGGTCAGCAATCGCGAAAGCGGAATCGCATCGGAAGCGTAGAAAGAGATGATGTTCAGCAGCGCCGCCGCGGCCGGCGGGAGCCGTCCGATGGCCAGCTGCCAGGTGGTAGCCACGGTGTGAGGATAATCCGGCGGCCGGGCGTCGGCGTTCAGCTCACTGGCTCGCGCCCGGTAAAGCCGGCGGTAGGTGGCGAGGTCGATGCCGTTGGCACGGGTGAACGAACCCGCCTGACTCAGCGCCAAGGGGAGCCTGCCCAGCTCGGCGGCCAGCATTTCGGCGCTTCCCCGGTCGCTATCCAGCGATAATTGGACGAGCAGGTCGATCGCCGCGGCCGGAGTCAGCGCGCTGATCCGCACGACGGCGTCCTCGACCGGCCAATGCCCGGACTGGCTGGTAATCAGCACATGACCATTTCCCGCACCGGGGATGAGCAGTTGCGCGGCGGCGGCGTCCGCCACGTTGTCCAGGATGAGCAGCCAGGGGCTCGGCCAACGGGACAACAGAATCAGCGCCGCCGAACGGGCATCACGGATGCGGCCCGCCTCGTCCGGCGGTAGGAGGAGCTCCAGCAAACCACGGAATTCGGCGTCCACGGCGTTGGGGTCTTCCGCGCGGACCCACCACACGACCTGGTAGTCACGCTGATTCCGCTGGGCATAAGCGCGGGCCAAGCTCGTTTTGCCGATCCCACCCATACCGCACAGGATCCGCACGACGGGCGTGGGGCCGGCGCTCAGTCCGGCCCGCAGCAGGCTCAATTCCTCCTCGCGTCCGACCACGCGGACAAGGCCGCCGACCTGAGGACAGATCACCCGATCGAGCGACGTGCGCGACGCCGCGGCCACCAGGGTCTGGTTGACGATGACCTGGCCGACCTGGCCGAACGCGTTGCTGAGCCGATCGGCCGCGACGAGCGGGTTGGGCGTTGGAACACCGGACGCGATCTGCCCTGGTTTCGCGACGGCCTCGAAGGGTTCGGGAGATTGACCCCCACCGAACCACCGGTCACCCCACCGATCGCGATTCCACCGTCGGCCGCCGTCACGCCTCCGGCGACGACGACGCTGTGATCTCCCGCCGCTGTCCGGATACCGTCCTCGATCTCCCGGACGGCAGCGGCAAGTCCGGCGGCGAAAGTCTCGTCTCCTTCGACGGCTTCCTCCAGCGCGAGCCGGACCCTCGTCGTCGTTCTGGCCGTGGCTTCGCCGGTTTCGGTCGCCTCGTCCTCCAGAGCGGCCAAGGCTGGATCGTTGCCCAATTTGCGAGCCACCATTTCGTGCAGCTTGCCGAGGCCGGCATCCGAAGTCGGGTCAGCTTCGGCCTGGAACCGCCGACGTTCGTGCTTCGCACGACGCACCAACCAGTCGATCAGGAAACCGACCACGACTCCGACGCCGCCCACACGGCCTCCCCGGCTGATCATCCGATTTACGTCGTTCCGTCCGGAAGAACGTTAACAGGGTCGATCCGGTGATCGGTGTTTCCGGATGTGGTCGACCAGTGATCCGGCCCGGCGGAAACCCGCGAGTTCGGCTCACGGGTGCCGGGGCGTCCGGCGGCGCAACAGGTCATAGCCGCGGACCGCGAGCTGGAGCCGCTGCTGGTTGTCCACCTCGGCCGGGTCCAGGCCCAGGATTTCCCGCAGGCGATCGAGGCGGTGGTACAACGTGCGCCGCTGGACGAACAGGGCGTCGGCGGCGCGGGCCTTGTTGCCGCCGCACGTCAGGAACGTTCGCAACGTCGGCAGCAGCGGATTGCTCGTGCGGGCGTCGTGCTCCAGCAGCGGTCCCAGCTCGTCCTCGACGTAACGGGTCAGTTCGGGGCCTTCCGACAGGGCCACCAGCAGGCGCAGCGCCCCGAGGTCGTCGAAGCGCATGAGCTCGGGCTCCGGGGCCGATGCGGCGACCGAAGCGGCGCTGCGGCCCTGCCGGATCGCCTGCGGCAACGCCGGCGAAGGGACCACCCGGCTCAACCCGCCCCGGACACCTTGGCGGGTCAGGGTTTCCAGCAACGCGGCCGAACCGGCGTCGAGGCCGACCACCGCCAGGTCGAAGTCCCCGATGTCGCCGACGACGGCCGGCCAGCGTCCTTCGCGCAGGAGCCGGGCGAGGTCCTGGTCACCGAAGGGCTCACCGGCCGCCTCTCGGGCCGTGACGACGACGATCAGCTCGCGGTCGCGCAGGTCCTGCCCGAGCGCCAGGGCGCGGCTGACGAACTTCTCGCCCGTGATGTCCCCGAGCAGCAACCGGTTGAGCAACGCCCCTTGCCGCTGGGCCGCGCGGGCGCCGCTTTCGCGTTCGCTCAGCAGGGAGATCGCGACGGCCGCGGCCGCGCGCTCCATCGCCCGGAGGTCGGCGGCCCCCGGCTCCGCGCCGCCGTGCAGGAGGTGCAGCCAGCCCCACGATTCGCCGCGCAGGATGACCGCCGTGCGGGCGCAGGCCACCACCTGGCTGAACGAGCCCGCCCGGGCGAGGGGACGCGGCCCGTCGCCGGCCAGGATCGGGTGGTGGCGCTCGTGGATCGCCCGTGAATGGGCGTCCCAGCCGGCGACGAGTTCGTCCGCGGCCGGGGTCGAGCCGCTGTAGGCGAGCATCCGGTGCGCGACGTCTTCGAGCACCACCGCGTGCCCGGTGCGCCGCGCCAGCTCGCGCACCATGCCGACGTAGTCCTCGTCGGCCAGGAGCAGGTCCAGGAACGCCTGCCCGGTGGCCTCTTCGGCGATCAGCCGGCTGACCCGCGTCTCCACCAGGACCTCGTGGACCTGCGCGGAAGCCTCGACGAACGGGATCTCGTCGTCGAGGCCGACCAGCGGCAGGCCGACCGCGCGGGCCTCGTCGACGACCGCCGCCGGCATCGCGTCGAACATCCGGCCCGCGAGCTCCACGACGAGGACGGCCGCGTGGGCGTCGGCCAGACGGCGGATGAACGCGCGCTGCTCCGACTCGGTGTCCCCCATCCCGAGTCCCGCGGTCAGCAGCATTTCCTGCCCGGACAGGAACCGGTGGATGTCGGGGATTTCGCCGGTGTGCACCCAGCGGACCGGCTGGTCCAAGCGGTCTTCGCCGGCCAAGACGTGAACGGTGGTGCGCCGGAAGACCTCGAGCTGCAGCGCGGCGCGGACGGTGAGGACCTCGGGCATGCGGTCTCCCAGTGTGTGAAGCGTACGCGCTCACTATTACACGGATTGTGTCTCCCGGCCCGGACCGACGTTGCGCAGACTTCATGCCCAAGCCACCAGGGGTCACCGGTTCGGTAAGGGAGTGTGCAGTGTCCACAGCGGCCAAGCTCGTGAAGAAGCCCATCGCGGAGACGGCGTCGCGGACCAGTCGTCCCGACATCGCCGACACGGTCGCCGAGATCATCGCCGACGTCCGGCGCAACGGGGACGTCGCCGTCCGGCGCTGGTCGGAGAAGTTCGACGGGTGGGCCCCGGACTCCCACCGGCTCGGGCCGGACGAGATCGCCGCGGTGGTCGCCTCCGTGCCGGAGACCGTCCTCGACGACCTGCGGTTCGTCCAGCGGCAGGTACGCGGGTTCGCCCAGGCCCAGCGCGAATCCCTCGCCGACTTCGAGGTGGAGACGCTCCCTGGCGTCTACCTCGGGCAGCGGAACATCCCGGTCGGCGCGGCCGGCGCGTACGTCCCCGGCGGCCGGTACCCGCTCACCGCGTCGGCGCACATGACGGTGGTGACCGCCAAGGTCGCCGGCGTCGAGCGGGTCGCCGCGACGACCCCGCCGGACCGCGGCACGCCGCCGCCGATCAGCATCGCGGCGATGCACCTGGCCGGCGCCGACGAGATCTACGTCCTCGGCGGCGTGCAGGCCGTGGCCGCGCTCGCGCTCGGCACGGAGACGATCGCCCCGGTCGACCTGCTGGCCGGGCCGGGCAACGCCTACGTGGCCGAGGCCAAGCGCCAGCTGTTCGGCGAGGTCGGCATCGACCTGTTCGCCGGGCCGACCGAGGTGCTGATCGTCGCGGACGAGACCGCGGACCCGTTCGTCGTCGCGACCGACCTGCTTTCCCAGGCCGAGCACGGACCCGACTCCCCCGCCGTCCTGATCACCACCTCGGAGGAGGTCGCGGCGCGCACCATCGCCCACGTCGAGGAGCTGCTGCCCGGGCTGCCCACCGGTGACGTCGCCGGCCGCGCGTGGCGGGACAAGGGCGAAGTCCTCGTCGTCGAAACCCTCGACGACGCCTACGCCCTCGCCGACGAGTACGCGAGCGAGCACGTCCAGATCCTCACCGCCGAACCCCGCGCCGCGCTGCGGAAGATGCGCAACTACGGCGCACTGTTCCTCGGCGACAAGACGTGCGTGGCCTACGGGGACAAGGTGATCGGCACCAACCACGTGCTGCCGACCCTGGGCGCGGCCCGCTACACCGGCGGGCTGTGGGTGGGCAAGTACCTCAAGACCGTGACCTACCAGGAGATCCAGGACGCCGGGTCCAGCGCCGAGCTGGGCGAGCTCTGCGGCCGTGTCTCCCGGTTGGAGAACTTCGAAGGACACGCGCGCTCGGGTGACATTCGCAGCGCACGCTTCGGTTCCGCCCGGCTCGGGTGGACCGATCACGCTTTCGGGCGCGCCTGACCGGCGCGAGCGGGGGATCTTCCGCGCCGAGCCGGTCGACCACGGCGACGCGCGACCGCACAGGAGCACCATCACTTCGGCCCCCGGAGGTCGCCATGACAACCGAAAACCCAGCGGTCCCCGTGACCGCGGCCCCATCGTCCGACGCGCCGGTCTCGTCCCGCGAGGACGCCGAACTCCTCGCCGCGCTGGGCTACCAGCAGCGCTTCGACCGCAAAGTGAGCCTGTGGGCGAACTTCGCGCTCGGCTTCGTCTACCTCTCGCCGCTGGTCGGCGTGGTGTCCCTGTTCGCGGTGGGCCTGTCGACGGCCGGGGGGCCGTCGATCTTCTGGATCGTCATTGTCGGGCTGGGCCAGCTGCTCGTCGCGCTGGTGTTCGGCGAGGTCGTCTCGCAGTTCCCGCTGGCCGGCGGCCTCTACCAGTGGTCACGCCGGTTGTGGAACGGCCGCTACGCGTGGTTCACGGCGTGGATCTACATCGCCTGCATCACCATCGGGATCACCAGCACGGCGTTGTTCAGCTCGGACTTCGTGGCCAGCCTCTTCGGCGGCACGTCGGCCGAGCCGGGTGTGACGTCGACGCCCGGGCAGCGGCTGCTCATCGCCGTCGCGGTGACCGCGATCTGCCTGCTGTGCAACAGCTTCGGCACCCGCACGCTCGCGATCATCTCCAAGATCGGGCTCGCCGCGGAGCTCATCGGGATCGTCCTGGTCGGCCTCTACCTGCTGATCTTCCAGCGCCACAACTCGATCTCGATCTTCTTCTCCACCTCGGGCGTCAGCCACCCGGGCAGCTACCTCGGCGCGTTCCTGGCCGCGTCGCTCGTCGGGCTCTTCCTCTTCTACGGCTTCGAGGCCTGCGGCGAGGTCGCCGAGGAGGTGCCGAACCCGGCCCGCAGCATCCCGCGGGCGATGCAGCTGACGGTCGTCGTCGGCGGGGTCGCCGCGCTGTTCGCCTTCGCCGGGTACGCGCTCGCCGCGCCGGACCTCGGCTCGATCCTCTCCGGGCAGGACACCAACCCGATCCCGGCGATCCTGCAGAACTCGATCGGCCTCGTCGGTACCAAGCTCGTCCTGATCGTCGCGCTCACCTCGTTCATCGCCGGGGTGCTGAGCCAGCAGGCCGCGGCGAGCCGGATCGTGTTCTCCTTCGCCCGGGACGACATGTTCCCCGGCTCGCGCCTGTTCTCGAAGGTGACGTCCCGGCACCGGGTGCCGATGAACGCGCTGCTCGCGGTGAACGTCGTGCCGGTGCTGATCTTCGTGTTCGTCTACTTCTCGCCGGACTCGCTGGTGCGGATCGTCGCGTTCCAGGTCCTGGCCGGCTACCTGGCGTTCCAGATGGTCGTGCTGGCCGCGCTGCGGATGCGGCTGAAGGGCTGGCGGCCCGCCGGGGCCTGGACGCTGGGCCGGTACGGCCTGGTCGTCAACGTCGCGGCGCTGGTCTACGGCGTGCTCGCGATGATCCTGCTGGCCGCCCCGACCGGTGATTCCGGTACCTCGTTCGTGGACCGCTGGATCGCGTTGATCGGCTTCCTGATCGTGTCGGCGGTAGGACTGGTCTACCTGCTGGCCGCGAAACCGGACCGGAAGTCCACCGCACCCGAAGGCGACGCGCTCGAGATCGCGGCCCGGCTGCGGGACCGTGCCGCCTCGGTCACCGAGGCAGAAAGGAGGACCGCGTGACCCGCGTGCTGTACCTCTACGGCGGCTGGCCGGGGCACAAGCCCTACGAGGTCGCCGACCAGTGGGCGCTGCCGCTGTTCGGCGAGCTCGGCTTCGACGTCACGGAGGCCAACGACGTCTTCGCGCTCGACGCCGACCTCACCGGCTACGACCTGATCGCCCTCAACTGGAACAACGCGCTGCTGGCCGAAGGCCTTTCGGCGGCCCAGGAGGACAGCCTGCTCGGCGCGGTCGAGGCGGGCACCGGGATCGCCGCGTGGCACGGCGCGGCCGCGGCGTTCCGGCTCAGTCTCAAGTACCACCTGCTGCTCGGCGGGAGCTTCCTGGAGCACCCGGCCGGCGAAGGCGTGAAGTACCCCTACCGGGTGTCCATCGTGGACCGGACGCACGAGATCACCTCCGGGGTGCGGGACTTCGCCGTGGCGTCGGAGCAGTACTACATGTCCGTGGACCCGAACAACCACGTGCTGGCGGAGACCACCTTCACCGGAGAACACCTGTCCTGGCTGGACGGCCGGACGATCCCGCAAGCCTGGACCCGGAACTGGGGCCGGGGGCGGGTCTTCTACAGCGCCGTCGGGCACGACCTGGACGACCTGCAGAACCCGGACGTCACCCGGCTGTGCAAGCGGGGTTTCGCCTGGGCCGCCCGCCGGAGCCACTGAACGCCGGAGCCCTCGAACACAGAACGGAGTGAGTCACATGCCCGTCCTCACCGGCGGCCAGATCGTCGCCCGGACCCTGCACAACTACGGCGTCGGCTACGTGGCCGGCATCCCCGGCCACGGGATCTGGTCCCTGACCGACGCCTTCCTGGACGACGAATCGAAGATCCCGTTCGTCCAGACCTTCCACGAGCAGAGCGCGGTCCACCTCGCGGACGGCTACTACCGCGCGACCGGCCGCCCGATCGCCGCGGTCACCTCGATCGGGGCCGGCGCGAGCAACACCGTGATCGGCATGGGCACGGCGTTCACCGACTCGACCAGCGTGCTGGTCATCACCGGCGGCCCGCCGACGCACATGCGCGGCCACGGCCTGCTCCAGGAGCTGGACCGCTACACGGCCAACGACTTCCCGAAGGTCGCCGAGGCCGTCAGCAAGCGGCACTGGGTGGTCACCCGGGTCGAGGAGCTGCCGTTCGTGCTGCACCGGTGCTTCAACTCGATGCTCACCGGGCGGCCCGGGCCGGTGCACCTCGAAGTCCCGATGGACGTCCAGGCCGAAGCCGCCGACGTCCGGCTGCACGACCTCGAGCGGCGGATCCCGGTCGGCCGCCAGCACCCGGACCCCCTCGCTGTCGACCGCGCGGTCGAGGTGCTCCGCGGCGCCCGGCGGCCGGTCATCGTCGTGGGCGGCGGCGCGATCACCTCGGAAGCGGGCGATCAGGTCAAGGCGCTGGCCGAACGCTGGTCGATCCCGGTCGTGACGACCTGGAACGGCAAGAGCGCCTTCCCGGAGGACCACGAGCTGTTCGCCGGCAGTGTCGGGCAGACCGGGACGCTGGTCGGCAACGCGATCGCGAGCTCGGCCGACGTCGTCGTGTCGGTCGGCTGCCGGTTCACCGACTGGTCGGCGTCCAGCTACGCCCAGGGGATCAGCTTCTCCATCCCGCCGGCCAAGCTGATCCACATCGACATCGACCCGCACGAGATCGGCAAGAACTACCCCGCCGAGGTCGGAATCGTCGCCGACGCGCAGCGGGCCGTCGGGGCCATGGTGGACTCGCTGCCGGGCACGGCCGTGGACCGCTCGGAGTACCTGGCCGAGCTGGCGCAGCTCAAGCAGGACTGGGAGGACAAGCTGGCCGGCCGCCGCGACAGCGACCGGTTCCCGTTCACCTCCCAGCGCCCGCTGGGCGCGCTGCGCGCCGCCCTCCCCCGCGACGCGATCATCGTCGCCGGCTCGGGCAACACCCAGGGCGCGGTGAAGCAGACGTTCCCGGTGTACGAGCCCCGCACCCACCTGACGTCGGGGGGCTTCTCGTCGATGGGGTGGGCGATCCCCGCCGCCGTCGGCGCGAAGCTGGGCCGGCCCGACCGCACGGTCGCCTGTGTCGTGGGCGACGGCGACTTCCTGATGACCGCGCAGGAGATCGCGCTGAGCGTGACGACCGGGGCGCCGGTGGTGTTCGTCGTGCAGAACAACGCGGGGTACATGTCGATCCGGGGCGGGCAGCGCAAGCAGACGTCCCGCCACATCGGCACGGAGTTCTCACGCCCGGACGGCACGCCCTACAGCCCGGACTTCGCCGCGCTGGGCGCGTCCTTCGGGATCGAGTCGTGGAAGGTGCCGGACGCCGCTTCGCTCGAGCCGATCCTGCGCAAGGCCGTCCAGTCGGGCGAGCCGGCGCTGGTGGAGGTGCCCACCGACCGGGACGCGGCCGGACCGTGGGTCCCCGGCTGGTGGGACTTCCCGATCCCGGCCTACGTCACCGACGAGCGCCAGGACGAGTACCACCGGACGCGGGCGACCGAGCAACACCTCTGAGAAGACCCGAGTCCGGCGCACGAGAACGTCGCGCCGCGTGCGGGAGCCCCGGGGCAACAGCCCCGGGGCTCCTTTCCGCCGTCAGGCCGCCGCGATCGAGGGCGCGATGCGCAGCGCGTTGGCCCCGATGGTCAGCGCGGGGTTGAGCGCCGCCGACGAGGGGAAGAACGACGCGTCCGCGAGCCACAGGTTGCCGACGTCGTGGCTGCGGCAGAACGGGTCGAGCACGCTCTCCGCCGGATCGGTGCCCGCGACCGCGGTGCCGCACATGTGCGAGTTGGTCTCGATCCCCATCCGCTGGGTGAAGATCAGCGGGTAACCGGCCTTGCGGACGATCTTCGTGATCCGCCGGACCAGCTCGTGGTGCACGCCGACGTTGGTCGGGGTCCAGTCGATGATCGTGCGGTCGCCCTCGACCCGGACGCGGTTGTCCCGCGACGGCAGGTCCTCACTCGTCAGGTAGATGTCGATGCTGCGCGCGGACATGAACTCCAGCGCCCACATCGGCGCCCACGCCCGGGCCGGCTTGAGCATCGGGGCCTGGAGCTTCCCGAGCATCTGCAGGTTGCCGAGCGTCTCTTCGTAGAAGTCGTTGATGCCCAGCGTCTTCTGCCACTTCGTCGGGTTGGTCCGGAACGGGTTCACGCCCACGAAGAACGTGCTGTTGTGGACCATGTAGTTCCGGCCGAGCAGGCCCGAGGAGTTGCCCAGCCCGCCGGGCTGCCCGGGGTTCGCCGAGCGCAGCAGCAGCGCCGCCGAGTTGACCGCGCCCGCCGCGACGACGAACTTGCGCGCGCTGATCCGGATCGTCCGGCCGCCGTGGCGGGCCTCGGCGGCGACCACGGTCCGGCCGTCGGACGCGGTGATCAGGCGGGTGACCACGGCGTCGGTCAGCAGCTTGACCCCGGCCTGGAGCGCCGGGACCAGGATCCGGTTCTCCGCGTCCGATTTCATCCCGGTTTCGTCGGGGCAGCCGTCCGCCGTGGTCACCGCCGCGCGGTCGGCCTGGGTCACCACGTTGAGCGCGTTCGGGGTGTGGAACGGGTGCAGCCCCTGGCGGCGCAGGGAATCGGCGAACCGTTCGACGGTCGGCTCGTGCGGCAGCGGCGGAAGCGGGTACGGCGTCGAGTGCGGCGGTTCCGTCGGGTCCTCGCCGGTCTGGCCGTGCACCTGCAGCAGCCGTTCCATGGTGCCGTAGTGCGGTTCGAGGTCGTCGTAGCCGAACGGCCACGCGCGCGAGCGTCCTTCGCGGTGCTCGACCTCGGTGAAGTCGCTGCGCCGGAACCGGGGCAGCATGGCGCCGTAGAAGCGCGTGTTGCCGCCCACCCAGTAGTAGACGCCGGGCGCGAACGGCCGGCCGGTCTTCCCGTCGTACCACTGGCCGGCGTTCTTGTACCGCCCCTTCAGGTACATCTGCTCCGGCTGCGAGTTCTCCGGTTCCCGGGGCAGGAACCCGCCCCGCTCGGCGACCAGGACGCGGGCACCGGAGTCCCGCAGTGCCCACGCGAGCGTCGAACCGCCCATGGTGTGCATGGTTCGGCGCCTCCGGCCTGGCTAGCGTCGGAACCATGACACGAGCTGAGAGCTACGACTACGTGGTGGTCGGTGCCGGGTCCGCCGGGTGCGCCGTGGCCGCGCGACTGTCCGAAGACCCCGACGTCCGGGTGGCGCTGATCGAAGCGGGTCCCGCGGCGGCAGGCCGCCTGTTCGAGATCCCGGCGCTGTTCTCGCAGCAGCTGAAGACGATCTACGACTGGGACTTCGAGACCGAGCCGGAGCCCCGGCTCGGCGGCCGGCGCGCCTACCTGCCGCGCGGGCGGGCGATCGGCGGTACCAGCTCGATGAACACGATGCTCTACGTGCGCGGGCACCGCTACGACTACGACACGTGGGAACGGCTGGGCAACAAGGGCTGGTCCTACGACGACGTCCTCCCCTTCTTCAAGAAGTCGGAGGACAACCGGCGCGGGGCCGACGACTACCACGCCGTCGGCGGTCCGCTGACGGTCAGCGACCCGGTCGCCGTGCACCCGCTGCTGCGGAACTGGGTCGAGGCGGCCGAGAACGCGGGACACCGCGCGAACCCGGACTTCAACGGCGCCGACCAGGAAGGCGTCGGCTACTACCAGGTGACGCAGCGCCGGGGCCTGCGCTGCAGCAGCGCGGTCGCGTTCCTCGAACCCGCCGCGGAGCGCGCCAACCTGACCGTCCTGCCGTCCACTTTGGCCCTGCGCCTGCGATTCGACGGCGTGCGCGCCACCGGCGTCGAAGTGGACCACCTCGGGACCGTCCGGACGATCGGGGTCGAACGCGAGGTCGTCGTCTCGCTGGGCGCGTACAACTCGCCGCACTTCCTGCTGCAGTCGGGCGTCGGCCCGGCCGGCGAGCTGGCCGCGGCCGGCGTGCGCCCGCACCACGACCTGCCCGACGTCGGCCGCAACCTGCAGGACCACACGGGCTGCTTCATCAGCTTCGTCAGCAGCACGCCCCCGGTGCTCGGCCCGGACACGGCCGAGGAGGAGGACCGGCTGCGGGCCACGGGCACCGGCCCGATGGCGTGGACCGAGGTCGGCGGCTTCCTGTACTCGGGCGACGACCAGCCGGCGCCGGACATCCAGCTGCACGCGGCGCTGGGCATCGTCCGGGACCAGGGCCTGGCCGCACCGCTCGAGCCCGGCATGTCGTTCGGCCCGTACGTCGCCCGCCCGGAAAGCCGCGGTTCGGTGACGCTGCGGCACTCCCACCCGTACGCGAAGCCCCGCATCTTCCACAACTACCTCGCCGACCAGGGCGACCGGGAAAGGCTGCGCGAAGGCGTGCGCCTCTGCATGCGGATCGCCGGGCAACCCGGCTTCACCGACGTCCTCGACGGCGGGCTCGCCGAGGCCGCCCGCGCCGGCCTGGCCCCGGTGAGCGACCGCGACCAGGACATCGACGACTACATCCGCACGCAGTCGTTCTCGTTCTACCACCCGTCCGGCACCTGCATGATGGGCAAGGTGGTCGACGCCGAACTGCGCGTCCACGGCCTGGACAACGTCCGCGTCGCCGACACGTCGATCATGCCGACCCTGGTCACGGGCAACACCAACGCACCGGCGATCATGATCGGCGAACGAGCCGCGGCGTTCATCAAGGCGTCCTGAGGCCGATCGCCTGGCATCCGGCTCGGATGACCGACTTCGCCTTTCGGGCCGCGGCCGGCAGTGTCGTCGGCCGGCGGTACCCGGACAACTTCGACGTCGTGCACCTGACGGCGGACCCCCTGCTCGCGGTCGTGGCCGACGGCATGGGTGACGGGGAGGGCAGTCGCGCGGCCGGCCGGACCGCCGTCGACGTCTTCACCGACCGGATCCGCGCGGCCGGCACCCTCGACGCCTCGACGCTCCGGGCCGCCGTCGCCGAAGCCCAGGTGCAGGTCGGTGCGGCCGGGCGGCGGATCGGGCAGCTGACCGGCTGCACCCTGACCGCCCTGGCCGCGTCCTCCGCCGGGCTGTGGCTGGTGCAGATCGGCGACTCCCGCGGCTACCGCCTCCGGGACGGCCTGCTGGAGCAGCTGACCGTCGACCACACCATGGCGTGGCTCGGCGCCGTCAACGGCTGGTACGCCTTCGACTCACCCGAAGCCCACGCCGCCCGCTACCGGCTGACCCGGTACGTCGGCGACCACGCGCGCTCGGAACCGGACGTGCTGAACGTCGCCCCGCGCGCCGGCGATGTCTTCCTGCTGTGCAGCGACGGCGTCGCCGATCAGGTGCCCTACCCCCGGATCCGCGAGGTCCTGCAGCGGGCGGACGGCCCGGATCGGCAGGTGCACCGGCTGCTCGCCGACACCGAAGAGGCCGGCGGGAACGACAACTCCACCGCGGTGGTCGTCCACGTCACCCCGAACTGAGCGCGGGTCCTCCTCGGTCTGTCCGAAGAGGACCCGCGGCCGCTCAGCGGGGCAGGACGAGGTGCTCGGCGATGGTGTACAGCTCCGTCCGCGGACCGGGGCCCGCGACGGCGATCGGCGCGCCGTGGACGGCCTTGAGGATCCAGAGCGTGTGGTAGCCCTTCTCCTCCACGTAGCGGGTTTCGTGCCCCTGGACCCGCTCGCCCGCGGTGCCGCGCACCCGGTCGGCGTCGTCGCCGCGCACCTGGATCGGCGGCAGGGTGCTGCACGTGCCCACCGAGTAGCTCGTGCGCGCCCCGCCCGGGCCGTGGTCCTCGACCTCGAACGTGCACATCCGCCGGCCGTCGGGAAGCTTGCCGAGGCCGAACGCCGGGGCGACGGTGGTCGTGCCGGGGAAGGTGACGTTCTCCGCGACGCGGCGGCCCGCGTCGGTCAGCTGCTGCGCCGCCGCCGTGCTGCCCGGCTGCGCGGCCACGTTGACGTACAGCGAGCCGCCGGCGGGGTGGGTCAGGTACACCTCGTAGCCGCCCGGGCCGCCGGAGTTCGAGCTCTCCACCCCCGCCCGCCCGCCGATGGTGACGGGCCGGCCCGGACCGGACTTGAAGGCGGCGCTCCCGATCGGCATCGACCGCATTTCCTGCACGTCCACCAGCAGGACCTGGCGCCCGGACGTCACGGTCAGCAGGTACTCGCCGCCGTAGACCGGCTGATCGGGGTTCGCCGCGCTGCCCCCGATGTTGATCCGGCGCACGAGGTAGTCGGCCTTGCCCGGCGGCAGCCAGCCGAGCGAGTAGGGCATGGCGAGCTCGGCGATGCCGGGCTTGGCCGGCGCCTCGACGGCGGCCGGAGCGCCGCTCGGGCCGGCGCCCGTGGCCACCCGGTTGTCCGGCTCGGACCGGTTCAGCGCGACGACGGCGACCGCGCCCAGCGCGAGCAGGGCCACCCCGGCACCGGCCGCGAGCGGGCGGCTCACCACGGCGCGCCGGCGGTCGAGGCGCTCCCGCGTGGCCGCCAGGACCCGGTCGCTGTCGGGGACGTCGTGTTCGTGGGCGGCGAAGGTGTCCTTGATCAAGTTTTCGATCTCCATCAGCTCTCCTTGGCCTGGGCCATCCGGTCGAGGCTCAGGCCGTGTCTCAGGGTGGTCAGGGCCTTGCGGGAGTGGGCCCGCACGGTGGCCTGGGCGCAGCCGAGCAGGTCGGCGATGTCGGCGTCGGGGAGCTGCTCGTAGTACCGGAGCACGACGACCGCGCGCTGGCGCCGGGGCAACCGCGCCAGGCGCTGCCACATGTCCTCGCGTGCCGCGTGGTCCGACGCGAAGTCGTCCGGGCGCGCCTCGTCCGGCGGGTCGCCCACGGCGATCAGCCGGGCCGACCGGCTGCGCCGCCAGGACAGGTAGTCGTTGGTCACCATCCGCAGGACGTACCGGTCGGGGTGCTCGGCGTCACTGATCCGCGACCACCGCCGGTACACCTTGACCAGCACGTCCTGCACCAGGTCGGCGGCCTGCTCCCGCTCCCCGGCCAGCATCGTCGCGTAGCGCAGCAACCGCGGCAGGTGCGCCCGGACGAAGTCGTCGTAGTCAGCCATCACTACGAAGACTGCTCCCGCGCACGATCCGTGTACCGCCACGCCGAACTTTCCGCGTTTCGTCTGAACGAGGCATTCAGGTTCGGCGGCCCAGCGGATAAGATCACCCTGAGAGCGCTTCCAGAACCGGCCCCATCCCTTGCCTGTTCTCGGAGGAACGCAGATGCACACCACCCGCCGATCCCGGCCGGCCGCCGTCGCCGGTGTCCTGGCCGTTGCGGCCGCCGTCGTCACCGTCGGCGCGGTTCCCGCCGCCCGGGCCGCGACGGGCTGCCGGGTCGACTACGCGATCGCCGGCCAGTGGCAGGGCGGTTTCCGCGCGGACGTCGACGTCACGAACCTCGGCGACCCGGTCGCGAGCTGGCAGCTGACCTGGACGTTCACCGACGGCCAGCGCGTCTCCCAGCTCTGGAACGGCACCGTCACCCAGTCCGGCGACCGGGTGACCGTCGGCAACGCCGCCTGGAACGGCTCCCTCGGCACCGGCGCGAGCACCCGGCTCGGGTTCACCGGCTCGTGGACCTCCGCCAACCCGGTGCCCACCGGGTTCGCCGTCAACGGCACCCCGTGCAACGGTCCCGTCCCCCCGACGACGACCACGTCGCCACCGCCCGCGGACCCGCTGGCCGGGGCGTACACGGTGGGCCGGGTGAAGACCACGGCCGGTGCCGCGCAGTACACCTGGCCCGGCATCTCCTTCGAAGGCCGCTTCCGCGGCACCGGCGTCGACGTCCGGCTCAATGACGCCCAGAACGACTACGACATCCAGATCGACGGCACCACGGTCGCCACCCTGGTCACCCCGGGCCGCACCACGCGCCGGATCCGGGGATTGACCAACGCGGAACACAGCGTGCGGCTGGTCAAACGGACCGAAAGCCCGTGGGTCGCCGGCGAATTCGACGGTTTCGCCGCGGCACCCGGCGGTGAGATCCTCGCGAAACCCGCCGCCCGCACCCGGCAGATCGAGTTCATCGGCGACTCCCTGACCGCGGGCTACGGCGATCTCTCCACCACCCGCGACTGCTCGGCCAACGGCGGGATCGACCGCAACACGAACACCGACCTCAGCTACGGCGCCCTCACCGCCCACGGCCTGAACGCCGACTACCAGGTCAACGCGTACTCCGGCCGCGGCATGGTCCGCAACTACAACGGCGGCGACCCCGGCACCGACTTCCGCACCTACTACGACCGCACCCTGCAGAACGTTTCCGGCGACGTGTGGCACAACCCCGCCAGCTGGCGGCCGCAGCTGGTCGTGGTCGCCTTGGGCACCAACGACTTCAGCACGGCGCTGCACTCCGGCGAGCCGTGGACCGCCGACGGCCTGATCGCCGCGTACCAGAGCGCGTACCAGGGTTTCCTCGACAAGCTCCGCGCGCAGTACGGCACCGGCACGATCATCGTCGTCGGCGCGACGAACCTGTTCGCCACCCAGGCCCAGCAGGTCGTCACCGACCGCAACGCCCGCGGCGACAGCCGGGTCCGGTTCTGGAACTTCGACGACCCGCGCCTGGACCACCTCGGGTGCGACTGGCACTTCTCCGGCCACGACCACCGCATCATCTCCGGACTGCTCACCGACTACATCGCCACCCTCCCGCTCACGTGGTGAGCCGGCAACCGATCCTCCCGTTCAGGCGTGTACCTCCCGCATGCAGGGAACAAGGGAGGAACCGGCATGACCTTACGAAGATCGCTGACGTTGCTCGCCGTAGGACTCGCGTTGATTGTCACCGACAGTGCGATCGCGGTAGCCGAAACGCCTGGTCAACACCGTTCCGAAGTGACGTTGTCCGCGACGTCCTGGGGTTACGTCGACTCGGCGGCACCGACCACCACCTACTTCAAGCCGGGCGACCGCCTGCCGATCGGCACCTGGGACACCACACCGCACCGCCAGCGCTCGTATGTGGACTTCGACCTGAGCTCGTTGCGGGGCGCGCCGTTCACGACGGTGCTGCTGTCGGCCGGCGAGACGCACTACGTCGACTGCGACAGCCGCGCCACCGAGGTGTGGCGGACCTCCGCCTACACCCAGCAGTCGGCCTGGCAGAACCGCCCGGTGGAGCAGACCCGGGTGGCGTCCAGGGGTGGCGACGGCAGCTGCATCGACAACCACGCCACGTTCGACGTCACCTCCGCGGTGCGGGACGCGGTCGCCCACCAGGCGCGGCACCTCACGCTGGGCTTCCGCGTCGCCGAAGCCCACGAGGCGGACCCGGCGTTCTACCGGCTGATCGAAGCTCCGCCGACGCTGCGGGTCGTCAACAACGCGCCGCCCGCGAAGCCGGCCGACCTCCGCGCCAACGACGCACCCTGCGCCAAGAACGGCACCGGAACGCTCGCGAGCTGGCAGCTGAGGCTGAGTGCGAAGGTGTCCGACCCGAACGGCGACCTGACGTCCGGGCAATTCACGTGGTGGCCGGTGGCGAACCCGGCGCAGCGGCACACGGGTGCCGGGTGGGGCGACCCCGCCACGGCGTACCCGGACACCTCCGACCTCGCCGACGGCACCTACGCGTGGGAGGTGTACGCCCAGGACAGCTGGGGGGCGAAGTCGGCCACGGCGGGCCCGTGCCGGTTCACCGTCGACAACACGGACCCGAACGCGCCGGCCGTCGTCTCCACGACGTACCCGGCGGGCGCCGAGGGCGGCGGGATCGGTGTGGCGGGCGACTTCACCTTCTCCCCCAACGGGTCCACCGACGTCGCGAAGTACGACTACAACTTCGGCGGGACCACGCGGGAGATCGCCGCCGGCCGCGACGGCAAGGCCACCGTCAGCTTCACGCCGACGGCCAGCGGCTGGCAGTCGGTGGTCGTGCGGGCGTGGGACCGCGCGGGCAACCTCTCGCTGAGCACCTACTACACGTTCATCGTCAAGGAGACGCGGCCGACGGTCACGTCCGACCGCTACCCGCCGCAGGGCGGCCCGGACGGCGGCATCGGCGTGCCGGGCGTGTTCCGCTTCGCGCCGGGGATGCCGAACGTCGTGGCGTACGACTACCGGCTGGACGGCGGCGCGTCCGCCACGGTGGCGGCCGGCGAGGGCGGCGTCGCCGAGGTGACGATCACACCGGCCACCGGCGGTGACCACGTGCTGTTCGTGCGCAGCAGCGACGCCTCGGGCGCGAAGTCGCCGGAACGGGAGTACCGGTTCTTCGTCGATGCGTCCCCGGTGGTGAGCGGGCCGGAGAACGTCGACCTGGGTACCGCGGCCACGTACACGGCCGCCCCGAGACTGCCGAACGTCGTCGAGTACGACTACTGGTTCGCCAGTGCCGAGAGTACGAAGTGGACGGTCAAGGCGAAGGCCGGCGGAACCGCCGCGCTGCCGGTCGAGTTCACCTCGGCCGACCAGACCCTGCTGCGCGTCCAGGCCCGCGACGCGTCCGGTGGGCTGTCTCCGGTGGCGGAAAAACGGCTGTCGCTCAACACCTGGCGGCCGGAGATCGGCCACCAGGGCGACATCGGGACGGAGGGCCGGGCCGCCACGTTCACCTTCACCACCCCGATGCCGAACGCCGTGACGTTCGAGTACTGGCTCGCGGCGGACCCGGCGACCAGGTGGACCGTGCCGGTCGGCGGCACCACCGCGACGGTGACCTACACCCCGCCGAAGATCGGCGACTACGAGATGCTGGTCCGCGCGAGGAACGCGGCGGGCGTGTGGTCGTCGACGGACAACATCACGTGGACGGTGACGAACGGCCCGACGGTGACCTCGAAGGAGTTCCAGCCGAACGCCCGGGTGTTCCCCGGCACCTTCGCGTTCGAAGCCCGCCAGCCGGGCGCGGTGACGTTCGAGTACTCGTTCGACTGGGGTCCGTTCCAGCAGCTGGCCGCCGACAACGGGCACGCCGTGCTGCCGTGGGCTCCCCCGCTCCCCCCGGACGGCTGGGCCTCCCACACCCTGCGGGTGCGCACGGTGACGGCCGGCCAGGTGTCCTCGCAGGAGAGCACGTACTACTTCAGCGTCTTGAGCGCGCCGTACGTGTCGTCTCGGGAATACCCGGAGGGCGTGTGGTCGGGCGGTGCCGGTGTGCCGGGGACGTTCACCTTCACGCCGGGCATGCCGGGCATCGTTTCGTACACGTACTCCATCCGGGACGACCGGGGCGTGGAGACCGCCGAGGCCACCGTGCCGGCGGACGCTTCGGGTACGGGGACGATGACGTGGACCCCACCCGAGCGAGGCACCTACGCGGTGTTCGTCCGAGGCAACACAGCGGACGGCGGCAGGTCGGGTGGCATCGGGTATTCGGTGTACGTCCACTGACCGAGTGAGCCTGCGGCCCTGCTCCCACCGGGGAGTGGGGCCGCAGGCTCGACCGCGGCCGGGCTCAGCCGTGCACCAGGCTGCGTGAGCGCATCGCGTTCGCCACCATGGCCACGCCCTCCTCGGTGAACAGGGACTCCGGGTGGAACTGGACGCCTTCGATCGGGAACTCGCGGTGGCGGACGCCCATCACCTCGCCCGCCGGCGACCAGGCCGTGACCTCCAGGCCGGCCGGCAGCGACGCCGGGTCGATCACCAGGGAGTGATAGCGGGCCACGGTCAGCGGGGTGCGCAGGCCCGCGAACACCCCGCGGCCATCGTGGGTCAAAGGTGTGCACTTGCCGTGCATCGGCTCGGCCGCGTGGATGATCCGGGCCCCGAACGCCGCGCCGATCGCCTGGTGGCCCAGGCACACTCCGAGGATCGGCACGCGCCCGGCGAGGCCGCGGACCAGGTCCACCGAAATGCCCGCGTCCGCCGGGTCGCCGGGGCCGGGTGAGATCAGCACCAGGTCCGGCTCGAGCGCGGCGACGTCGGCCACCGAGATCTCGTCGTTGCGGTGGACCTCGCACTCCGCGCCGAGGTTTCCCAGGTACTGCACCAGGTTGTAGACGAACGAGTCGTAGTTGTCGAGCACGCAGATCATGCCGCCGCCCCTTCCACCGTCACCCCGAGGGCCCGGGCGCCGGACCCGAGCTTCGCGAGGCATTCCGCGTACTCCTCGGCGGGGTCGGAGTCGTGGACGATGCCGCCGCCGGCCTGCAGCCGGACCTCGCCGTCGCACCACACCATGCTGCGGATCGTCAGGTAGAGGTCCACGTGGGACACCCCGAACGAGCCGACCGCACCCGAATACAGCCAGCGCCGGGCCGGCTCCAGGGCCTCGATGAGCTCCATCGCGCGCACCTTCGGCGTGCCGGTCATGGTGCCCGCCGGGAACGTCGCCCGGATCAGCTCGGCGGTGCCGCGCCCCTCCGACGGCTCGCCCCGGACGTCCGACGTCAGGTGCATGACGTGCGAGTACCGCTCGACGGCCAGCAGCCGCTCCACCGACACGCTGCCGGGGCGGCAGACCCGGCCGAGGTCGTTGCGGGCCAGGTCGACCAGCATCCGGTGCTCGGCCAGCTCCTTCACCGACGAACGCAGGTCGTCCTCGGCGAGCCGGTCGGCGTGGCCGTCGCGGCCCCGCGGCCGGGTGCCGGCCAGCGGGCGGATCAGCGCCCGGCCGCCCGAGAGCGTCAGGCACGGCTCCGGAGACGCGCCGACGGCCTCGAACCTCGGACCGCCGTACCAGAAGTGGTACGGCGACGGGTTGATCTCCGTAAGTCTTTTGTAGACAGTCAGCCCATCCATTGTGGCCGGTGCGGTCCAGGCGTTGGACAGCACCAGCTGGAAGACGTCGCCGTCGAGGATGTGCCGCTGTGCGCGCCGCACGGCGTCGATGTACTCGTCGTAGCCGAAGCCGAACGTCCCGGCGCCGACCGCGACCGCCCCGAGCGGGGCCACGACGAGCCGGTCGAGCGTGCGGGCGACGAGTTCGGCCGCCTTGCGCGCGGCCGCCGGTGTCGTGCCGCGGCCGATCACCCGCCCCTCGGTGACCAGCACCTCGGGCAGGAAGAACTCGTACACCGGACGCCCGCCCGACGGGTGGCGGTCGGGCAGCCGCTCGAAGTCGCGCGCGGCGTCGTAGGCCAGGAAGCCGTACCAGGCCGCCTCGGCGTCGGCGGTGTCCGGCGGCAGGTCCAGCCCGGCCAGCAGCTCCACCGCCGCGGTGAGCGGGGCGGGCCCGTCACCGCCGGGGTGCGACAGGACGGCCAGCTCGCCCGCGGCCAGCACCGCGTCCCGGCCGCCCGGCCCGGCGGTGAGCATGACGCGCCCCGCCGGACGCAACGCCGCCGCGGCCGCCACCGGGTCGACCGGAGACACCAGCCGGACGACGTGGCGGTGCAGCCGGGCTCCGGGCGACAGCGCGGACGTGATCATCGCGCGCCCGCCGGCACCCGGAACTGCGTCCGCTCGTGGGCGCCGACGGGCTTGCCCATGGCGTAGCGGAACGCCGCGAGCTGGATCGCCCGCGGTGGGCAGCCTTCGACGAAGATGCCCAGGTCCCGGCTTTCGTACAGGCAGTTGCCGACGAGCACCACTTCCCCGCGCAACGGCGGCACCTCGACCTGGGGCCCGGAAATGACCGTCAGCTCCCCGTCCCACTCGCACAGCTCCCCGGCCAGCGCTTTCATCGCCCCGGCGACGAACCGGCTGCACGCCGGGCAGGCGTTCTCGGCGTAGACGTGGATCCCCTCGCGCGGCACGACGATCTCGACCGGCGCCTTCACCATGTCGAACGCCAGGTCCTCGAGCGGGGTCCCGAGCAGCTCGATGTCGTCCAGGGAAACCGGCCCCATCCCCCGCTCGTGCGCGTCCCGCAGGTACGCGACGCTGTCCGGGTCGAAGCCGGCCAGCGTGCCGACGGCGACGTCGAGCGCGACGGCGTTGCGGCTCGCGGCCAGGAACCCGGCCTCGCGGGCCCGCCCGTCCATCGGGTAGTTGCCCTCGATCACCGTGGTCCCGTCGCACACCACCAGGTCCTGCGGGCGCATCAGATTCAGGTCCACGGTGGACTCGTCGACCCCCGCCATGTGCACGATCCGGGTCGTGTACCCGGGCAGCAACCCGACCAGGTTCTTCATCGCGTTCGAGTAGACGACGCTCGCGTGCGTGCGCAGCTGCGGGACGCCGATGAAGTAGTCGCAGTCCAGGATCAGCTCGGGCACGGCGATCGGCACCCGCAGCGACGTCGCCTCCGGGATGCCGGTGATGCGCAGCGGCAGGTCGTCGAAGCTGACGACCCGGGCGTACTTCGCGGCCTCGTGGTCGCCCAGGATTTCGTAGATGGCGTGGGTGCGCTCGGCGATCACCGGATGCGCCCCGTGCTCGGCGACCACGCGGGCGATCGCGGCCAGCAGCGCCGGCCGCACGTGGAACCCGGGTGCCGTCTGGAACAGGTTCGGCTTGATCAGCACCTCCGCGCCGGCCGGCAGCCCGGACAGCGGGCCGCCGAGCAGGTCCAGGAGCCGGTCCAGGCCGGCCGGCACGTCGGCGTCGGCACCGACGGCCGTGAGGGCGACCGCCTCAGTCATCGGTGTCCTCCACCGCGATGACCCGCGCCGGCGCGGCCTCGGCGCCCGCCACCTTGGTCGGCAGCGCGATCAGCTGCACGACCGGCCGGGTCAGCTCGTGCAGGTTGGTCACGTACTCCAGCAGCGGGATGCCGGCGGCGAGCAGCGCGTGGTGCACCGGGGACTCCGCGTCGCCGGGCCGCTCGGTGAGGCAGTCGAACCCGATGAGGCAGGCGCCGTTGTCGATGGCCCACCGCGCCGCCGAGGGCGTCAGGTAGGGCGGGCGGTCCCAGTAGTCGGGGCGGCCCCAGTTGTGCCGCAGGTAGTCGGTGCGGATGAGCAGCCGGTCGCCGGGATGCCACACGGCCCGCAGCGTCTTTTCGAGGTCTTCGCCGGTCACTTCGTCGAGTTCGCCCTTGAAGGACAGGTCGGCGACGCAGGCCCGGCCGATCAGCGTCTCGAGGGGCACCTCGTCGATGCCTTCGGTGCCGGGGAAGAAGTGCAGCTTGTACTCCATGTGCGTGCCGTTGTGCGGGAACACGTGCAGGTAGGAGAACGTGCGCTTGGTGCCGTACGGGTCGGTCTCCGGCGTCATCGAACGTTCGCTGACGAACTTCGGGAACCAGTCGGCGGGGTAGGACGGCATTCCGTCGTAGAAGCCGTGCGTGAGGTCGACGAATCGGGGCACCGGGATTCTCCTTGCTCAGCAGGTGACGAGACAGGTGTTGCGGACGTCGGGGTTGTTGATCATCGTGATGACCGTGGTGCCGCCGGGCGGGATGGCGCGCACGCCGCCGCCGGACAGCCCCGTCGGCGTCATGAACGCCGCCCACAGCGCGTACCACTCGGAGCGCTCGCCGGTGCCGGGGTCGATCACCGCCTCCAGGTTGGGCCGCACGATCTCCTGGACCAGCGAGCCGGTCCGCGAACCGGCTTCGAGCGTTTCCCGCCAGGTCGCCGCGTCGACCTCCGGGCCGATCACGACGCCCTGGCCGCCGTACAGGCCGGTCGGCTTGAACACCAGCCGGTCCTGTCGCTCGAGGCACTCCTCGATGCGCCCGGCGTCGGGACCGGCGCCGGGGCGGCCGAGCATCCGGCTCCACGGCAGCACGCGCTCGATCGCCGCCCGCTCGGCCGGCTCGAAGGTGCCGGCGAACTCCGACAGCATGGCGAGGGTGCCCTTGTTGCTGAACACGTTCGTCGGGGTCCAGACGACGACCCGGCCGTTCTCGTGCGCGCGGAACACCGGTTCCAGCAGCGCGTCGCAGTCCGGGTGCGCCAGCATCTCCTCGAGGCCGTAGTAGCGCAGGATGACGTCGACCGCGGTGCCGTCGAGGTAGGGCTTGCCGGAGCGGAACGCCAGGTCGCCGATCTCGCCGACGCGGCACTCGACGCCGTTCTCCGCCAGCAGCTCCGCGATGGCCCGGCGCTGGTGGCCGTAGGTCGTCATCCCGCCGGGGCCTTCGACGATCGCGACCACCGGCTCGCCGGCGCCGATCGGCTTGCCCGCGGTGCGCAGTGCAGCGGCGAGGTCGGAGCCCATGTCCAGGAACCCGAGGCCGTGCTCGGCGGCGAACTCGGCGACCGCCGGGACCCGCAGGTACGCCTTGGGCAGCGTGCCCACCATGTCCAGGCCGCCGAGCGCGCTGCCGATGTTGTACTCCAGCAGCTTGAACGCCGTGCCGTCGTAGTAGACGTCGGCGCGGCCGTAGAGCGGCGGCGGTCCTTCGCCGAGCAGCCGGGTCATCAGCGCGGCGTGCCGGTCGTCGATGCCGAGCGCCCGGCGGAACCGGTCGAAGTCGCCGTCGAACAGCCGCCGCGGCAAGGCGCAGACGAGCTCGTAGACCGTGACGAGGTCCCGGCCGAACGCGCGGTACTCCGCCTCGTCGACGACGACCGGCCGCGGCAGCAACCGGGGCCAGGAAAGCCGTTTGGTCTCCGACAGCTCCAGGTTCTCCCGGGCGTGGCGCAAGGGGCTCGCTGGGTCCGCGCACGCGTCGAGGTAGGCCTTGGTGATCCGATCGGACCGTGCCGACATGGTTACCTTCCAGGGGGTTCAGGCGGAGACCGGGACGGGCGTCGCGCGGCGGGCCAGGATCACGCGGTACTGGAGGATGATCACGACGCCGAAGAGCAGGTAGATCCCGGCCATACCCTGCGTGCTGACGATCGCGCTCAGGCTGATCAGGATCGAGTTGACGATCTGGCCGAACCGGATGTGCAGGTAGTACGCGGCCAGGTACCGCGGCCGGCCGTCGTCCGGGGCCAGCTCGGCCAGCAGGGCCTGCTGCACCGGCAGGTTCATCAGCTCCCCGGCGGTCAGCACGACGACGGCGACGAGCAGCAGCCACGCGTCGTCGGTGACGGCGAGGACCGCGAACCCGCCCGCGTACAGCGTGATGCCCGCGTACAGGCGCGCGCGGTCCGGCATCCGCTTGAGCAGCGTGTTGACCACCAGCGCGAACGCGACGACCAGGACGGTGTTGACCGCCTTGAGCACGCCGAGCATCTCCACGCCGGTGACTTCGCCGAACGGGAACACCGGCTGCACCGGGAAGTCCGTCGCCAGCCGGATCCCGATCGCCGTGCTCAGCTGCCCTTCGAGGGTCAGGATCAGCGTGGCGGCGATGATCAGCCGGCGGAACGTCGCATCGGCCAGCACCACCCGGTAGCCCTGGACGAACTGGGCGACCCCGGTGAGCTTGGTGGCCGGCCGGGGCGTCTCCGGCTTGGTCTCCGCCACGAGCGTGACGGTCACGGTGAGGGCGAACGCCATGCCGATCGCGCCGCCGAGGATCACCGCGCCGAAGTGGGTGCTGTACAGGAAGGCACCGAGCAGCGCCCCGGTGCCGAGCGCGAGGTTGATGACCCAGTAGTTGACCGTGTAGACGAACTTGCGCTCCTCCGGGGGCGTCACGTCGATGATCGTCGCGTCGTTGGCGGGCAGCGCGAGGTTCGTCCCGAACTTCACGACGGCGTAGCTGAAGTAGACGGCGAGCGCGCCCCAGCCGGCGTAGTAGGCGACCGCCATCAGCGCGAGGAACCCGGTGCCGACGACGTCCCCGATCACGAGCACGGGACGGCGTCCCCAGCGTTCGGACAGGTGCCCGCCGGCGAGCATGCCGACCACCGCGAACGCGGCGAACACCAGGATCAGCGCGCCGGCGACCGCGACGCCGACGTGCGCGGCGAGGTAGATCGCGATGAAGGTGAGGATCATCGCGTCGATCAGCTTGTGCACGAACGCGAGGCCGATCCGGACCCGGACGTTGCGGTGCAGGGCGAAGAAGGCCCTCATCGGACTTCCACTTCGATCAGGGCGCGGACGTGGTCCGCGCGGGCTTGGGCCTCCGCCGCGTTCGCGGAGCCGGTGAGGATGACGAACCCGTGGCGGGTCTTCGAGCTGACCGTCTCCGGCAGGACGTCACCGGGCGCGAACGGGAAGCTCAGGGTGTCCACGTAGTCCAGGGCGCGGGCGGCGTCGAGCCCGGTCACCGACCGCAGGACTCCCGGGGGGAAGGAGAAGTACGCGATGTGCCCGACCGGGCCGTTCGGCTCCGGCAGGGACGTCCGCCCGGCGAGCGCGGCGAACATCGCGCGCTTGACGTCGAAGCCGCGCGCGTGCCCGATGAGGTCCGGGATCTTGTCGCCGCCCAGCCGGGCCTGCGATTCCACGATCCGCGGGCCGTCCGCGGTGCGGATCACCTCGGTGTGCGCCGGTCCGCACTGGTAGCCGACGGCGTCGAGCAGCTCGACCGCGAGCGCGGCGACGGCCCGCGTCTGCGCCGTCTCCGGTTCGCCGAAGAGGTGCCCGCGTTCGACGAAGTGCGGCAGCGGGCCGAGCAGCTTGCGCGTCACGCCGAGGACGTGGTGCTCGCCGCGCACGGTCATCGTCTCGACGCTGAACTCGGGTCCGCGCAGGTACTCCTCGACCAGCAGCGGCCCGGAGCAGGCCAGCGCGGCCAGCTCGTCGCCCCACCCGGGCAGCTCGGCGGGGTCGGTGAGCAGCCGCGTCCCGCGGCTGGCCGACAGCGCGGCCGGCTTCACCACGACCGGCAGCGTGAAGCGCGCCAGCAGGCGTTCGACGTCCTGCCAGCGGTCCGCGACGGCGAACCGGACGGTCGAGATGCCCTTGTCGCGCAACAGGGTGCGCATGGCGAGCTTGTCGTTGAGCAGGAACACCGACCGCGGTGCGTTGACCGCCACGCCGAGTTCGTCGGCGACCTCGTAGGCGAGCTGCATGCTCTCCTCGCTGCCGACGTGCCAGACGTGCCGGGCACCGGTGTCCCGGACGGCCGCGCGGATCGCTTCGGCGTAGGCCGCGCGGTCGGTGAAGTCGACCAGCCACAGGCTCTCGGCCAGGCTCTCGACCTCCTTCAGGTACCCGGGAGCGTCCGCGCCGAACAGCCGTGCGGCCTCGGCCGGGTCCCAGATGGCGGTGATCCGGAAGCCCTCCGCCCGCGCCTTGCCGAGGTACGCCTTATAGGGCATGACCATCACGAGGTTCGGCATGTCTGCTCCTGTCCGGGCTCGGAGTGGTCCAGCCTCGCCGACGCGGCCATCAGCGCACCATCGGCGGCGCATCGGCACGGGTGGCGACCACGATCTGCTGGGCGGCCGCTTCGGCGATCCGGCCCGCCAGGTAGGCGTCACCGGCCGTCGCCAGGACGTGCCCGACCCGGTCTTCGTTGACCCGCAACGGATCCACCCGCGCACCGGGCCCCACCGACACGACGGCCTCGCGGACCCCGGGCAGCGCGGCAGCGATGGCCCGGCCGGTCACCTCCGTCACGACGCCGGGATCGGCGGTGAGGTAACGGATCGCCGCGCCACTCTGCGGCTCGGTCACGACGTCGCCGACGGACTCGCCGAGGTACTGGCGGATCAGCAGCTCCATCGTGGACCACCCGAAGCTGTGGTCCATCAGCTCGGTGATCCGGTCGCCCGCCGGGCGCGGGTTGATCTCGACGAGCTTCGGGCCCGCGCCGGTGTACTTGATCTCGACGTGCGCGATGCCCAGGTCGAAGCCGACGGCCGTGGTCGCGGCCACGGCGGCCGACGCCAGCTCGCGCCGGACCGGGTCCGGCAGCGCCGTCGGGAAGCTGTGCCCGAGCTCGATGAACCGGTTGCGCCCGCCGAGGATCTTGTCGGTCACCCCGAGCACGCGGACGGTCCCGCCCTCGGCCAGGACCTCCACGCTGACCTCGAACCCGACGAGGCATTCCTCGACGAGCACCTCGGGTGAGCGGGCCTGACCGCGGCGGTTGGTCGCCGCCGAGCGGATCGCCGTGAACGTTCCGGTGACCTCGTCGGGCGTGGTGCAGCGGACGACGTGCGCGCCGCTGGTCTCGTCCACGGCTTTGACCACGCACGGCAGCCCGATCTCTCCGGCGGCGCGGACGGCGTCTCGGGCGGTGGTGACGACGCGGAACTCCGGGACGGGCACCCCGCGCTCGGCCCACCGCCGCCGTTGCGCGGCCTTGTCCCGCGCGATCCGGACGGCGGCCGGGTCGGGGCCGGGCAGGCCGAGCTGCCGGGCCGCGTCGGCGGCCGGGATGACCTCGTACTCGGCTACCGAGAGCAGCGCGTCGAGCGGCTTCGCGGCGTCGACCGCTTTCACCGCCTCCAGCAGCGGTTCCAGCTCGTGGGTCGGGCAGGCCACGACCTCGTCGACGCACGTTTCGAGCACTTCGGTGCCGCCCGGTGTCGCGTGGTAGCGGTCCAGGCCGCAGCTGAAGAAGGTGACGTGCAGCCCCAGCCGGCGGGCCGCCCGCAGGGCGTCGAAGCCGGACCCGGACCGGTTCGACTCGACGAACCCGATGCGTCTCATGGCCGTTCCCTCATTCGTAGTCCAGGCCCGGCGTCCGGGCGCGCTTCAGCTCGAAGAAGTGCGGGTTGCGGGAGAGCGCGACCACGCCGTCGAACAGGTCGACGGCGTCCTGCCCGCGCGGGATGGCGTTGAGCACGGGCCCGAAGAAGCCGGTGCCGTCGACGTGGATGGCCGGCGTGCCGAGATCGGCGCCGACCGGGGCGAGCGCCTCGGCGTGGCTCTTGCGCAGGGCTTCGTCGTACTCGGTGCTCTCCATCGCGTCGATGAGCCCGGCCGGCAGGCCGGCCTCGGCCAGCGCCTGCGCGACGACGTCGGCGAAGTCCTTGTTCTTTCCCTTGTGGATCCGGGTGCCCAGCGCGGTGTAGAGGTCGCGCAGCACCTCCTCGCCGTGCTGCCGGGCGGCGGCGACGCAGACCCGGACCGGGCCCCACGAGCGGTCGCAGAACTCGCGGTACCACGGCTCGAGCTCGCGGTCTTCGTTGAGCACGCCGAGGCTCATCACCCGGAACCGCAGGGTGAGGTCGCGGTGCTGCTCCACCTCGAGGATCCACCGCGAGGTGATCCAGGCGAACGGGCAGGCCGGGTCGAAGTAGAAGTCGATCTTCACGAGGTCCTCTCCAGCGGGTGCAGCCAGCCGAATTCGTCCGGGGTTTCGCCGTACTGGATGTCCAGCAGGGTGTTCAGGAGGCGGCGGGTGACCGGGCCCGTGGTGCCGTCGCCGACGGCCCACTCGCCCTCCGGCGTGACCGCGTGCCCGACCGGAGTCAGCGCGCGGGCGGTGCCGCACGCGAACGTCTCGGTGATGCGCCCGTCGCGGCAGCCGCGTTCCCAGTCTTCGAGCGTGACCGGCTCTTCGGCGACGGCGTACCCGAGCCGCCCGGCCAGCCGCAGGGCCGAGTCGCGGGTCACGCCGGCCAGCAGCGTCCCGCTCAGCGGCGGCGTCACGAGCCTTTCGCCTTCGACGAAGAACAGGTTGGAGCCGCCCACTTCCTCGACGTACCGGCGTTCGCGCGCGTCCAGCCAGGCGACCTGGTGGCAGCCGTGCGCCGCGGCCTCCCGCTGCGCCAGGTAGGACCCGCCGTAGTTGCCGCCGCACTTGATCGTGCCGGTGCCGCCGTCGGCCGCGCGGACGTACTCCGGGGACGCCCACAGCCGGATCGGCGCCGGTTCCGCCGACGCGGGCCGGGCGGGGCTGCCGATCACCGCGAACAGGTACTCCTCGGCGGGCCGGTTCGACAGGTGCGTCTCGCTGGCGATCAGGAACGGCCGCAGGTAGAAGCTGTGCCCCCGCGTCCGCGGCACCCAGTCGCCGTCCACGCTCAGCAGCGCCTCCACGGCCGCGAGGAAGTCCGCCTCCGGCAGCTCGGGCATGGCCATCCGGCGGGCCGAGCGCGCGAACCGGGCCGCGTGGTCGCGCGGCCGGAAGAGGACGTGCTTCCCGTCCGGCCGCCAGAACGCCTTCAGCCCCTCGAAGATCGTCTGTCCGTAGTGGAACGCCATGGTGGCCGGGTGCAACGAGAACGCGGCGAGGGGCCGGCTCGTGGCCTCGTGCCACCCGCGGCCGGTGGTCCACCGGGCGGTGACCATGTGGTCGGAGTAGAGCGAGCCGAAGCCCGGCATGCGCAGGAGTTCTTCGCGCTGCTCGGCGGGCATCGGGTCCCGCCGCTCGCGGGCGAAGTCCAGGGTCGTCATCGTCGCTCCTCGCGTTCGAAACGGGCCAGGGCCCGGTCGGCCAGCGGGCCGGAAAGTCCGGTGTAGCCCGCCGGGTCCAGCAGGCCGGGGGAAACGTCGAGCAGGCCGGCCAGTTCCGCGCCGGTGCGCTCGGCTTCGGCGGTGGCCTCGGTCAGCAGGCGCTTGGCCGCGGCCTTGCCCAGCTTCGGGGCCAGGACGGCGGTGACGCGTTCGGAGACGATCGCGCCCCGGGTCAGCCGCAGGTTCGCCGCCATCGCCTCGGGGTGCACCCGCAGCGTCTCGGCCAGCCGGACGCCGTTCGCGGTGGCCCCGGCGGCGATCCGCAGGGCGTCCCGCAGCGGCTGCCACTCCGCGTGCCAGCCGCCCGAGGACCGTTCGTCCTCGGCCGTCATCGATTGGAAGAGGACCACGGCGAGCGGCGGCAGCTGCCGGGCCGCGGTCGCCACCAGCGTCGCGAACACCGGGTTGTGCTTCTGCGGCATCGCCGAGGACGCCCCTCGCCCGGGCGCGCGCTCCTCGGTGACCTCGCCGATCTCGGTACGCGCCAGCACGAGGACGTCCGCGGCGATCTTGCCGAGCGCGCCCGTGGTGACCAGCAGCGCCGAAGCGACGTCGGCGATCGGCGTGCGGATGCCGTGCCAGGGCAGGACTTGCGGGGCCAAGCCGAGCTTCTCCGCCACGCGGTCGGGCAGCTCCAGCGAGCCCGGCCCGTATTCCTCGTACGCGGCGAGGGTCCCGGCCGCGCCGCCGAGCGAGACCGGCAGGTCCGCGCGCGCCCGGCGCACCCGCTCGACGGCGTCGAGGACGAGGTGCAGCCAGGTCGCCGCCTTGAGCCCGAACGTGACCGGCACGGCGTGCTGGGTCAGGGTGCGCCCGGCCATCGGCGTGTCCCGGTGCGCGCGGACGTGCCCGGCCAGGGTCCCGGCGGTGGCCAGCAGGTCCCGCTCGACGCGGTCCAGGGTGCCCGCGCAGAGCAGCATCAAGGCCGTGTCGAGGACGTCCTGGCTGGTGCTGCCGCGGTGGACGTACTCGGCGGCGGCCGGGTCGACCGCGGCGGTGAGCCCGGCGACGAACGCGACCACCGGGTTCGCCGTCTCGCGCACCCCCGCGGCGATGGCCTGCGGGTCGAGGTCGGTCACGGCCACGGCCCGGATGGCCTTCGCCGCGGTCCCGGGGATCGCCCCCAGCTCGGCTTGGGCTTCGGCGAGGGCGGCCTCGACGTCGAGCATCGCGGTCAGCAGCGCGTGGTCGTCGACGAGCGCGCCGGCGCCGGTCGCGGCCCACGCGGGAGCGAGCAGGTCACTCATGCGGTCCTCCCCAGGTCGTCGTGTTCCACCGCGAGCCCCAGGCACGACCGCGCGATGGCATCGGAGTCGCCGAGGATCACCGAGTTGACACCCGGCCGGATGCCCGCCGCGGTCACCCAGTGCACGGCCTCGGTCGGGACGCCGAACGCGAACCGCCGCGGGTGGGGCCGGCCCTCCGCGTCCACCACGTGGTACGGCCGCCGCGTGACGGCCAGCCCGCCCGTCTCGAACTCGCCGAGGCGGTACGGGCCGCACTCCCCGCGGGCGAGCAGCGTCCGCAGCAGCGGGTCCGTCGTGCGCCGCAGGTCGGTGTCCGGCAGGCGCGCCTCGATCAGCGACTTCGCGCGGACGACGACGTCGGGGCACGCGGCGGACCACGCGACGAACCGGCCGCCGGTGCCGTCGATCCGCAGGTCCGGGCCGAGCACCTCGAGCACGCCCGCGTCCAGCAGCGCGCCGAACTGCTCGACGCGTTCGGCGGGCGGCCCGATCGACAGGTACGCGTTGAGCGGCATGTACCAGCGCCGCAGGTCGTCGCGGTAGGAGGCGCCGGAGATCCCGCCGTGGTCGACGGCCAGCCGGATCTCGTTGCGCAGGTCGCGCAGCACGTCCGTGGCCGCCTTGAGCGGGCCGGTCACATTGCCCCTGTGCGCCTCGGCCAGCTCGGTGTCCACATAGGACCGCAGCCAGGTGCGGAAGGTCGCCGTCGAGGCGAGGTCGGCGTCGGAGTACGGCGCCGCAACGTGCCGCCAGTCCCAGCTCCGGTCGAGCCCGAACTTGGCCAGCACGATCCGCTGGGCCTCGCTTTCCCGCACCGCCAGCGGATCCGCGGGCACCTCCGCGGGACCGGCCGCCGCGAACGCTTCGGTGAACTCCTCGGCGTCGCACTCGCACCCCCGCTCCCGCACGAGGGCGGCGTAGAAGACCGTGCGGACCTCCTGGTCGATCAGCGGCCAGACGTCCCGGCGGAAGTCGGCGCCGTCCCGCAGCCGCTCGATCACGGCGGGGGTGAGGAACCGCGGTTCGTGCCGTCCGGACGCGCCCTTCTCGTTGCGGGCGCGGGCCTGGTACGGGACCCCGCGCCGCGATCCGGCGACCAGCCGCGGTTCCCGGCCGGACGGCACGTACGCCAGCGCGCCGCCCGGCTCGCGGGTGAACCGGCCGCCGCGCCCGAGCGTGAGCAGGGCCAGGTGGTCGAAGAAGTTCAGGCCCATCCCGCGCAGGAGCACCGGCTCCCCCGCGGGCACGTCGTCCGCCGGCGCGTCGGCCGGGTTGCCCGGCCCGAAGTAGCGCAGGCCGTGACGCCCGGCGTACCGGCTCAGCTCCGCTTCGGCCGGGGTGAGCTCGTGCGGCTGGTGCCCGAGCGCGAGCACGACGGCGGCCAGGCCGGCGAGGACCGTGCCGTCGTCCAGCACGACGTCCTGGCGGCCGGCGCCGCCGTCCCGGACGTCGACCGCCCGCGCCTGGTGGGCCGCGAACCGCACCGACGGCGGTGCGGTCCGGGTGATCCGCCGCCGCGTCCAGCGCAGATAGCTGCCGTAGAACGCCCGCGACGGGTAGTCGTCCGGGCCGAGCACCTCGGCTTCGGCCCGGACGGCGTCCGGCACGTCCGGGCTGCCGAGCAGGGCGATCGAACGCGCCCACTCGTACAGGCTGGGACCGCGCACGACCGGGCCCGCGCAGTCGACCGTCTCGTCGACGAACATGGTCACCTGGCCGGCGACGGTGTTCATCAACAGCAGGCGGTCCTGCGTGCTGCGCCACACCTGGCCGCCGTCGGCCAGCCGCGGGTCGACGAGGTGCACCACCAGCCGGTGGCCGGGCGGCACGAGCGAGCCGGCGTTGGCGCTCAGCCGTTCCGCGACCGACAACCCGCGCGGGCCGAGCCCGACCACCGCGATCTCCGACGTCTCCCCGAACACTGTCTCCCACTCCCGGTGATTTGGTCAGCGTCTCTGCAGGCTCCGGCCGAGCCCGGCCGCGACGTCGCCGAGGCGGGTCATCAGCCCGGCGAACTGCTCCGGCCGCAGCGCCTGCTTGGCGTCGCACAGGGCCTCTTCCGGCCGGACGTGGACGTCGATCAGCAGCGCGTCCGCCCCGGCCGCGACGGCCGCGAGCGACAGCGGCTCGACCAGTTCCGGCCGGCCGCCCGAGTGGCTCGGGTCCACGATGACCGGCAGGTGGGTGCGCTGCTTCCACAGCGCCACCGCCGTCAGGTCGAGCGTGAACCGCGACGACGGCTCGAACGTGCGGATGCCGCGCTCGCACAGCACGACCTGGTCGTTGCCTTCGAGCAGCAGGTACTCCCCGGCGGCGAGGGTCTCTTCGACGGTGCAGCCGAACCCGCGCTTGAGCACCACCGGCAGGCCGCTCTGGCCCACCGCGCTCAGCAGCGCGAAGTTCTGCATGTTGCGCGCGCCGATCTGGAAGCCGTCCACCACCTCGGCCAGCCGTTTGACGTGTTCGGAGTCGACGACCTCGGTGACGAACGGCAGTCCCGTCTTCGCCCTCGCTTCGGTGAGCAGCTCCAGGCCGGTGAACCCGAGGCCCTGGAACGAGTGCGGCGACGTCCGCGGCTTGAAGACCCCGCCGCGCAGGCCGACGGCACCGTGTTCGGCGACGAGCTCCGCCGTGGCGAGCATCTGCTCCGGCGTCTCGACGGCGCACGGGCCGGCGATCACCGCGACCGAGCCGTCCCCGATCGTGGCCGGGCCGAGGGAGACCGCGGTGCCCGCCGGGCGGATCTCCCGGCGGCCCAGCCACGCCTCGCCGCCGCGCGGCACGCGCCGGGTCGGCGGCGGCAGGTCCGGCGCCGCGGCGAGCAGCCCGTCACCGTCCACTCCGGACACCGGCAGGACGTGCCCGGCGCCGAGCCGGTACAGCTGCGTGGGCACGCCCGCGGACTCCAGGTACCGCAGCCAGACGCCGACCCCGGCGGGGGTCACGGTCTCATCGAACACGAGCAGGAAGTCTTGGTCGGTCACGGCGATCGTCTCTTCTCGAGAGGGGTTCACGCCAGCGCGTCGACGGCGGCGAGGGTCTTGCCCCGGCGGTCGCGGACGTGCACGGCGAGGTCCTGGTACTTGTCCCGCAGGAAGCGCTTGAGCGACTTGCCGGTGACCCCGAGCGGGAAGTCGTCGCCGCCGGTGGCGACCTCGACGACGGCCAGTTCGGGTTTCCCGGTGGCCCGCAGGGCTTCGTTGGCCGCGAACAGCACCTTCTCCGCGTCCACGTCCCGGCCCGTCACGACGGCCACGGCCAGCTGTTCCCCGTGGTGGCCGCCGGCCACGACGGTGCAGTCCTCGATGCCGGCGACCTCGTTGAGGATCAGTTCCTCCATCAGCACCGAGTACCCGGGCCCGGCGGCCGTGTGCACGACATCGACCGCGCGGTCGACCTGGTAGAAGTTGCCGTCCTCGTCGCGGTACGCGATGTCGCCGGTCAGCCAGTACCCGGCGAGCTTGCTGCGGTAGTAGGTGTCCTGGTTCCCCCAGTAGCCCACGGTCATCGACGGCGGCTTCGCGCCGAGGAAGCCGTACTCGTACGGCTCGGCGAGCGTCCCGTTCTCCCGCACGATCGCGACTTCGGCGAACCCGACCGACTTGCCGACGCAGCGGTCGTTGCGCTCGGTCGCGAGGGTGCGCGGCTGCATGAGCACGCCCCAGCCGAGCTCGGTGGTACCGAGCCGGTCCAAGAACGCCGCCGGCGGCAGCTCCGGCGACCGGCGGCCGAGGATGTCCTTCAGGTGCCGCTCGTGGATGGCGTCCGCCATGGACACCCAGATGTTCACCGAGTCGAGCGCGCCCTTCGGCGTCTCGATCGCCGCGAGCTCCGGGTAGGCGTGGCCGAAGGCCATCACCATGGTCGGCCGGTGCGTCTCGACGGCTTCGGCCAGCTCGGCGCCGGAGACGTCCCGGTGGACGACCATCGGCTGCCCGCCCAGCACGGCGTAGGCGTTGAAGGACACACACCCCTGGTGCGACTGCGGGAGCGCGTTCAGGATGAGCGCGTCCGGCTCTTCCCGGTAGTTCACCGCACGCCACTTCGGACCGTCCAAAATGGTCTTGTGCGTGTGGATGACCGGCTTCGGCAGGCCGGTGGTGCCGGAGGAGTGCATGAGGCCGACCGGGTCGTCCGGGTGGTGCCGGAACCGGTCGGCGTCCGGCAGCACCGCCGACGGCGGCCCGGACTGCTCGGTGTGCACCCAGTCCAGGTTCAGCCGGTCGAGGTCCGGGGTGATCCGGGCGAGCCGCTCGGCGTCGGTGTAGAGGCCGGTGGCGCCGCTGCGCTCGATCAGCGCCACGGCGCTGTCGCGCTTGGCGTTGCTGTTGATGAGCATGGAGATCGCGCCGATCTGCGCGAGCGCCGACAGGTGCAGGAAGTACTGGAGGGAGTCGGGCGGGAAGACGGCGACCCGGTCGTGCGGCCGCACCCCCCGTTCCAGGTACCAGACCGACCAGCTCTGCACGAGGTGGTCGAGGTCGCGGAGGCTGAACCAGTGCTTCGTTTCCCCGTCGGTGTACGGGATCGGCGTGAGCGAATGGATGAACGGCTCGTCCGGGCGGGGGTTGAGCTCGAGCATGGCGGGCAGCAGGTTCCCGCCGCCGATGCTCGGGTCGGCGAGGACCTGCGCCCGCAGTTCCGGGCTCAGGACGGTCTGGTGCGTGAACTCCATGGCATCACTTTCTGCAGCGGGACCGCGGGCTTTTCGACTCCGCCGCCGAGCGTGCCGGGTGTGTCCATCGGAGACGCATCGGTGCTGCATCAGCGGCGAGAGCGTTGCGGCACAACGGATACCGGCGTCGCACAGCGAGGTCGACCGGTCACCGGCCGGCAACAGAAAACCGTCCGGAGCCGATCGGCTACGGACGGATCGCGGCGGGCCGGGCGGTTCAGCCGATGCTGCACTCCAGGTCGCCGACCGGAGTCAGCGTGGCCCGGCCGAACGTGGTCAGCAGCCCGTCGCCCAGCTCCGGCTCCTCCACCTTCGTCCGCGCGTGTTCCTGGACCAGGTCGTGGAAGTGGTACCGCCCCGCCGCCCGCTGGCGCAGCAGGTGGGCGTCGAACAGCGCCTCCAGCGACCGCTCCGCCTCCGGCACCGGCCGGCCCACCAGCCGTGCCGCGTCGGCGGCGTCGAACTCCTCGCCCGGGCGCGTGGTCGCGCCCAGGACCCGGAACAGCCGGCGCTGCCCGGCCGGCAGCCTCCCGTAGGACACCTCGAGCCGCGACGCCACGCCGCGGTCCTCCAGGCTCAGCTCGGCCAGGCGCGTGACGCGGTCCCGCAGCCGGAACACCAGGTCGTCGAGGGACCACGCCGGCCGGTTGTGGAACCGGCACGCCGCGATCGCCACCGCCAGGGGCAGGTACCCGCAGAGCGCCACCACCTCCGCGACCGCGTCCGCCCGGCCCGCCGTGCGGTCCGCACCGGCGATCCGGGTGAACAGCGCCGCCGCGTCGGGCGGACCGAAGACGTCCAGCGAACGGGCCGTCACCCCGTCGAGGCCGGCCAGCCGGCGGCGGCTGGTGACGATCACCTGCGCCTTTCCCGTGCCGGGCAGCAGCGGCCGGACCTGCCGGGCGTCGAGGGCGTTGTCCAGCACCACGAGGACCCGCCGCTCGGCGAGCTCCGCGCGCCACCGCGCCGCGCGCTGGCCGCAGCCGCCGGGGATCCGGTCCGGCGCGAGCCCGAAGTCCAGCAGCAGCCGCTCCAGCGCCGTGTCCGGTTCGAGCGGCTCCCGGCCGGCCGTGTGGCCGTGCAGGTCGAGGTAGAGGTGCCCGTCCGGGAACCGGTGCGCCAGCTGGTGGGCGAGCCGGACGGCCAGGGTGGTCTTGCCGACGCCGGGCATGCCGTCGATGGCCAGGATGCTCAGCGCGGTTCCCGCCGACCGGTGCACCGACAGGGACCGCAGCTCCTCGGCGCGGCCGGTGAAGTGCGCGGTGTCGTACGGCAGGAACGACCGGCCCGGGGCGGGCTCGGGCCGCCGCTTCGGCAGGTCGTCGCGCAGGATCCGCTCGTACAGCTCGCGGATGCTCGCGCCCGGGTCGACACCCAGCTCGTCACGCAGCATCCGGCGGCCCTGTTCGTAGGCGTTGAGCGCGTCGGCGGTGCGCCCGCACCGGTGCAGGGCCAGCATCAGCAGCTTGCGCGACTCCTCCCGCAGCGGGTGCCGCGAGACGAGCTCGCCCAGCTGCGGCACGAGCGCCGACGCCTCCCCGCCGTCCAGGCGCAGCGCGGCGAGCCGTTCGGTCGCGGTCAGCCGGTTCTCCTCGAACCGCGCGGCGGCGATCTCGAACACGGCGTTGTCCAAACCCGACAGCGCGGGTCCGTTCCAGAGCGCCAGGGCCGCCTCCAGGAGCTCGACGGCCGCAGCTGCCCGCCCGGCCGCGGCCGCCGCGGAGGCCGAGGCGACCATCGCGGTGAACCGGTGCGCGTCGACGCCGTGCGGATCGACGGTGATGCGGTAGCCGGGACCGTCCTTGACCACGAGGTGCTTGGCGGTCCCGAAGCTGCGTCGCAGCGCGGCGACGGCGTTGTGCAGCTGCCTTCGCGCCGTCACCGGCGGCTCACCGTCCCACATGGCCTCCAGCAAGCGGTCCGCGCCGACCACCTTGTTCGCACTGAGCAGCAGCATCACCAGGAGCCGCTGCTGGCGCGGGCCGCCGAGGTCCACCCGCTCCCCGTCGCGCTGGACCCGCAGGGTGCCGAGCAACTCGAAGTACATCCGATCCTCCCCCACCGTACGCGTGCGGCCACCGTACGCGGCAGCGCCCGCCGAACCGGAAAACTTAGCCGAAGAAAGCATTCAGCGAGACGTTAAAATCGACACGGTGTTTTCCGAACAAAGCCAACACGATAGCCCCGCATTCGGTGAGCCGGCTTTCCCGCGTCGTCCGATGACGGCACAAATGACTACATCGAATGCGCGGAGTGAATGACCTTTACGGCGGCGGCGCGAGTGCGGGCGCACGATAGACGGTGACCGCACCCGGACCGCTCAGGCCGAGGTCACCGAGCTCGCCGACCACCGCGGCCGCGAGCCCCGGCCGCGCTTCGACGGCCGCGTGCGCCGGACCATCCACCTCCACCCGAAACCCGGCACCGAGCAGGCGGACGCGCAGATCACCGGGGCGGATCCCCGCCTCGGCCAGCCGCGCGCGCACCGCGATCTCGGCGCGCTCCACCAGACCCAACCTTCCTAAAGAGACGGGAACGCCCACGGAGATACGTGACGCCAGGCAGGGTGCCGACGGCTTGCCGGCCACGGGCAGCGACCACGCGGCGGCCAGCGCCCGGACGTCGTCCTTGCCCAGCCCGGCTTCGGCCAGCGGCTCGACGACCTGCAGCTCACGGGCCGCACGCAGGCCCGGGCGGTGCAGCGCGCGGTGGTCGTCGGCGTGCGTCCCGGTCGCGACGTGCGCGAACCCGCGCCGGAGCGCGAGGGCGCCGACCGCGCCGAGCACCGCCTGTTTGCAGAAGTAGCACCGGTCCCCGGCGTTGTCCCGGTACCCCGGCACGGCCAGCTCGGCGGTCGCGACCTCGGCCAGTTCGACGCCGAGACCGGCCGCGACCTCCCGCGCGGCCACGAGTTCCGCCCGCGCGAGGCTGGGCGAGTCGGCGATCACCGCCAGGGCGCGTCCGGCCGGCAGGGTCCGCGCGGCCGCGGCCAGCACGAGCGCCGAGTCGACGCCGCCGGAGAAGGCGACCGCGACGCTCCCGAGCTCGCGGACCCGGGCCAGCAGCCGATCTCCGATTCCGGCGCGCATTACGGTTTCCCTGCTGGTTGTCCGTTCGCGGTGATCATTTTTCGGCCGAAGAACAGCACTTTTCCCCCAACTCCATTACCGGATTCGGACGGCCTCCCCCGAAACAGTTTACATACGGCGCGCCGGAACGCTAACGTCTCGCGGGTGGTGACGACTGGGGTTACGGCGGCGACCGCCGATCTGGGTTTCGCGCGATTGGATCTCGACCGGGCGGCCCGCACCGGGGATCCGGAAGTGGTGTTCGGTGCGGGGAAGACGCCGGAGCAGATCGCGGCCGCGCTGGCCCGGCTGCACGAAGCCCATCCCGCACGCGCGGTGCTCGCCACGCGGGTCGGGGACGAAGCGCGGGCGCTGTGCCGGGAACGCCTGCCGGAGGCCGCGGTCGACGACACCGGCCGGACGGTGACGCTCGGGACCGCACCGGCACCGCGCGGCCGGGTGGCCGTGGTCTGCGCGGGAACGTCGGACCTGCCCGTCGCCCGCGAATGCGCGACGACGGTGGCGGTGTTCGGCGCGGAGCCGGATCTCGTCGTCGACGTCGGTGTGGCCGGGCTGCACCGCCTGCTGGCCGAACGCGACCGGATCGCCGGCGCCGACGCCGTGGTGGCGATCGCCGGGATGGAGGCGGCGCTGCCCACCGTCCTCGGTGGACTGTGCGGCACGCCGCTGATCGCCGTGCCCACGAGCGTCGGCTACGGCTGGCACCTCGACGGCCTGACCGCGTTCCTCACCATGCTGAACAGCTGTGCCCCCGGCGTGGTGACGGTCAACATCGACAACGGCTTCGGCGCGGGCGTCGCCGCGGCCCGCGTCGCCCGGCAGTCGGTGGCACCGTGACCGTCGCGTGGATCGACGCCGGGAACGGCTGCGCCGGCGACATGCTGCTGGCCGCGCTGGTCGACGCGGGCGCGGACTTCGCCGGGATCGTCGACGGCCTGGGCCGGCTGCGCGTCGACGGCGTCCGGCTGACCGAGCAGGTGGTGCGGCGGCACGGGTTGCGGGCGCGCCAGGTCGTGGTCGAGGCGCCCGAGACGCGGCACGCCCGCCACCTCCCGGAGATCCTCGACCTGATCGCGTCCGCCGCGCTCTCCGGTGCCGCGGAACGCTTCGCCACCCGGGTGTTCGACACGCTGGCCGACGCGGAAGCCGCCGTGCACGGCATCGAGCGGGACCAGGTGCACTTCCACGAAGTCGGCGCGCTGGACGCGATCGTCGACATCGTGGGCTGCGCGCTCGGCTTGGACGCCCTCGGCCTGCTCGAGGCAACCGTGACGGTGTCGCCGATCGCCGTCGGCGGCGGCACGGTGACCGCGGCGCACGGCCGGCTCACCGTGCCCCCACCGGCGGTGCTCGCGCTGCTCACCGCGGCGGGCGCCCCGGTCGCCGCACACCCCGCCGCCCGGGAGCTGTGCACGCCGACGGGCGCGGCACTGCTCGTCACGCTGGCGGACGCGTACGGCCCGATGCCGGCCTGCGTGCCGGCCGGCGTCGGCGTCGGCGCGGGAACGGCCGATCCCCCGGGCCACGCGAACATCGTCCGGGTGGTCATCGGATCGGCCGCGGAGCCGGACCGGACCTGGGCCCGCGCGAAGATGACCGTCATCGAGACCACGGTGGACGACCTCGATCCCCGCCTGTGGCCCGACGTCCTGGCAGCCCTGCGCACCGCGGGCGCGGCCGACGCGTGGTGCACCCCGGCGACGACGCCGAAGGGCCGGCCGGGCATGGTCCTCACGGCCCTGGCGGCGGACGACCGCGTGGACGGCCTCTGCGCGGCGGTGTTCGCCCACACGTCGACGCTGGGAGTCCGGTTGTCCCCCACCGAGCGGCGGTCACTGCCGCGCGACAGCGTGACGGTGGACTACCGCGGCCGCCCGGTGAGCGTGAAGCGCGGCTACCTCGACGGCGTGGTGGTGACGGCCCAGCCGGAGTACGAGGACGTGAAAGCCGCCGCGGCCGCCACCGGCCGGCCGCTGCGGCAGGTGCTGGAGGAAGTCCGCGCGGCCGCGGGATCCTGACCGCGGCCGATCAGGCAGGCGAGGAACCCGCCTCCCGTCGTGATCGGGCCTGGGTTCCCCAGCGTTTTCGGCAAGGGTGAACCGCGCTCGACCAGGAGTACCGGCCCCCGGCGGTGCTCGAAACCGCTCTCCGGCGGCGCCCCGCCGGGCGCCGGTCGGCGGCCTGAGGCCGGGGCCCGCCGGCCAAGGCGATCTGGACAGGAGTCCGATTTATCTGATTGGATCTCCCCGGAGCGTTTTACAACGTTGTAAAAGTGGAGGTCCCCGCCGATGAGAAGAGCCGCTACTGTCCTCCTCGCCCTGCTGGTGGCCCTGGGCGTGGCGTCGGGAACGCCACCCGCCGGGGCCGCCGAGCCCGTGCACGGCCTCAAGGCCGAATACTTCACGCCGTCGGCGCCGGGGGCGCACGACTTCGCGAACCTGGCCGGCACCGCGCTCGACGGGGAGGTCGACCACCCCGACCTGACCTCGGTCTTCGGCCTGGTCGCCGGGCGCACCGAGAACACGACCGCCCGGTGGACCGGGCAGCTCGCCGTGCCGCAGACCGGCGACTACACGTTCTACGCCATCGGCGACAACGGCTTCCGGCTGTTCCTCGAGGGCGCGCCGGTGATCGACCACTGGGTCGGCGACTGGGACAAGGAGCAGACCAGCGCGCCGGTCACGCTGACCGCCGGCAAGCAGTACGGCTTCAAGCTCGAAATGTTCCAGGACACCGGCGGCGCCAACATGTTCCTGCGCTGGTCGAGCGGGAGCATCGCGAAGCAGATCGTGCCGCTGTCGGCGTTCACGCCGCCGGCCGACTTCGCGGTCGTGCCGCGCACGGCGGACGTCTCCAAGGACGGCCGCACGCTCACAGCCGACTTCGACGGCCGGGTGTCCGGGACGAGCGACCTGAAGGACCACCTGCGCATCGAGGTCGACGCGACGCCGATGCCGGTCTCGTCCATCGCGACGAGCCGCACCCGGGCGACGATCCAGCTGGCCGAAAAGGTCCTGAAGGGCCAGCGGGTCACCCTCTACTACGACGGCGCGGGCGCGCTCGCGGTGAACGGCACGAAGGTCGGCAAGGCCGGGCGCATCGTCGCGAACGCGTCGGCCGAACGGCTCCGGACGCCGTGGGGCGAGCACGTCGACCCGCGCAACCCGCTGCCGGAGTACCCGCGGCCGCAGCTCGAGCGCGACAAGTGGCTCAACCTCAACGGCCCATGGGAGTTCTCGGCCGCCAAGGACGGCCAGCAGCCCACGTTCGGCAAGCGGCTGCCCGAAAAGGTGGTCGTGCCCTACCCGATCGAGTCGCAGCTCTCCGGGCTCGAACGGCACGAGGACCACATGTTCTACCGCCGCACGGTCACCGTCCCGCGCGACTGGAACATCGGTGGCGGCCAGCGCCTCAAGCTCAACTTCGGCGCCGTCGACTACCAGGCCAAGGTGTGGGTCAACGGCAAGCTCGTCGCGGAGCACACCGGCGGGTACACGGCGTTCGGCGCGGACATCACCGACGCGCTCAAGCGCGGTGGCGAGCAGGAGATCGTCGTCGCCGTCACCGACACGACCGGCCCGTACCAGCCCAAGGGCAAGCAGTCCGCCAACCCCGGCGGCATCTTCTACACCCCGTCGTCGGGCATCTGGCAGACGGTGTGGCTGGAGCCGGTGGCGGACCGGGGCATCGACGAGCTCAAGACGACGCCCGACCTCACGACGAACTCGCTGGCGCTGAACGTCAAGTCCGCGGGCACCGGCACCGTCACGGCGGTCGCCAAGGACGCGCGCGGCCGGGCGGTCGGCACGGTGAGCGGACCGGCGAACGCGAACCTCAGGCTGGCGGTGCCGAACCCGCACCTGTGGACGCCGGACGACCCGTACCTGTACCAGCTGGAGATCAAGCTGGGCGGCGACCGGGTCAAGAGCTACTTCGGCATGCGGTCCACCGGCATCACGAACGTCGGCGGCGTGCCCAAGCTGACCCTCAACGGCAAGCCGTTCTTCTCCCTGATGCAGCTGGACCAGGGCTTCTACCCGGACGGCCTGAACACCGCGCCGAGCGACGACGCCCTCGTCTTCGACCTGAAGGCGCAGAAGGACCTCGGCTTCAACGCCGTCCGCAAGCACATCAAGGTCGAGCCTGCCCGCTGGTACTACCACGCGGACCGGCTCGGATTGCTGGTGTGGCAGGACTTCGTGTCCGTCGAGGACGGCGACAACCCGGCGGCGCAGCAGGCGTGGCTCAGCCAGGGCCTGGAAGAGATGCACCAGCTGCAGAACTCCCCGTCGGTCTACGCCTGGATCGTGTTCAACGAGGGCTGGGGCGAGTGGGACAAGGCCGCCACCGGCCGGATCACCGACCAGGTCAAGGCCGCCGACCCGAGCCGGATCGTCAACGCCCACAGCGGGGTGAACTGCTGTGCCTCCAAGGGTGACTCGGGCGCGGGCGACGTCATCGACCACCACGACTACAACAACACCGACCCGGCTCGTCCGGACGGCAAGCGCGTGGCGATGGACGGCGAGCACGGCGGCTTCACCCTGCGCACGCCGGGCCACCAGTGGCCGGGCGCGCCGATCGCGATCTACAGCGGGGTGGCGGACAAGGCGGCGCTGACGGCGAAGTACGTCGACAACACCCGCACGTTCTACCTCGGGCAGGCGCGGGCCGAGCTGTCGGCGTCGGTCTACACGCAGGTGACCGACCTGGAAGGCGAGCTGAACGGGCTCTGGACCTACGACCGCAAGCGCATCAAGGTCGACCCGGGTCCGGTCCGCGAGATCAACCGGCGGGTGATCGAGGCCGGCGCGAACGCGGGCAAACCCTACCCGTACGCGGGCAAGGGCGACTGGAACCTCGACGAGCGCCGGGGAACCACCGCGAAGGACACCAGCGGCGGCGGCAACCCGCTGACGCTCACGCCGACCGGGGTGGCGTTCCAGGACGGCGCGTTGCAGTTCACCGGCGGCTCCGCCGACACCTACGGCCCGGTGGTCGACACGACCGGGGACTACACGGTCTCCGCGAAGGTGCGGCTCGACCAGCTGCCCGGCAACTACGCGACCGCGGTGAGCCAGGACGGCCGGGACCGGGAAAGCCCGTTCTACCTGCAGTACGGGCAGGGCGCGTTCGCGTTCAGCACGCCCGGCGGCAACCGGGCCCGGTACGAGGTCGTGCCGGAGATCGGCCGCTGGTACGAGCTCACCGGAGTGCGGGCCGGCAGCGAGATCCGGCTCTACGTCGACGGCGTGCGGGTCGCGACGGCCCCGGCCGGACCGGCGCTGGCCAGCACCGGCGCGTTCACGGTCGGGCGCGCCAAGTACGACGGCCGCAACGTCGACTCCTGGAGCGGCGCGGTCGACGACGTCCACGTCATCGGCCAGGCGTTGACGGACACGGAGGTCGCCCGGCTCTCCTGACGCTCCTCCGGTGACGCGGGTGCCGCCCGGCGCGGCACCCGCGTCGCCGGGAACGAGGTGCCTGGTCCGTGTAGCCTGAGGTCCGTGTTCACGAAGTGAACACGGATTCCAGACGTTCGGCGGAGGCACCTCGTGACCAAACCGACGCGGTCCCCGGAGGCCCGCGCGGACCAGGCGGACATCCAGGCGGTGAGCCGGGTCAGCCAGATCCTCTCGCTGTTCGACCCGGCGACCCCGGAACTGACCGCCGGGGAGGTCGCCGAACGGCTCGGTCTCAACCGCACCACGGCGTACCGGTACTGCACCTCGCTCGTCGCGGCCGGCCTGCTGGAACGCAGCGCCGACGGCGGGTACGTGCCCGGCGGGCTGCTGCTGCAGCTCGGCGCGTTCGCGATCGGGCACCGACGGGTCGTCAACCTGGCGCCACGGCACATGCAGGCGCTCTCGCGCGCGACGCAGACCAGCGTCGTGCTCAGCCTCTGGGGCCTCACCGGCCCGGTGGTCTCGCGGGTCGAGGAGAACGCCTCGACCATCGTCATCGTGTCCGTGCGGGTCGGCAGCCACCTGCCGCTGGACACCGCGCAGAGCAAGGTGTTCCTCGCCTACCACGCCGACCAGCTGTCGATGGAACGCCTCATCGGCACCCTGTCCGGCCCGGCGCGCGACGAGCTGCGCGCGGACGTCGAACGCGTGCGCGCGGCCGGCCGCTGCTCCGCGATGAGCACGCCCGGCATCGTCGCGGTGGCCGCGCCGGTCTTCGACGAGTACGGCATCTGCGCCACGATCGCGATCGTCGGCCCGGACAACACCCTGTCGATGGGCGACGACACACCCGAGCTGAGGGTCGTGGTCGACACCGCCCGCGAGCTCACCCACGAGCTGGGCGGGCACTACCGCCCCGACGACAGCCGGCGCGCGGTGTAGGCAGCCACGATCCACTCAGGACAGTGCGGGAATCGTGCTGTCGTCGGACATGTCGACGTCCTTGGTCTCCGGGCCGAGGAAGCCGCCGAGGCTGATCAGCAGGCCGGCCAGCACGATCAGGACACCCGGAGCCAGGTGCGCGGGCATGACCCCGTCGAACCGCTGCAGGTAGAACTGGTAGAACGCCGGGGCGATCAGCGCGAGGCTGTAGCCGACGCCGTAGCCGGTCGAGCGGATGCTCGCCGGGAACCGCTCGGTCAGGTACGCCGCGATCGGGCCGAACGTGCCGACCGTGAACACCCCGATGAGCACGCCGAAGCCGAGCGCCGCGCCGAAGCCGCCGTTCGAGGCCATCAGCAGCGTGTAGGAACCCGCGCCGATCACGACCATCGACAGGCCGTAGCCGATGTAGAACCGCCGGCGGCCGATGCGCTGGGACAGCACCCGAACACCGGGTAGGACAGCGCGGCGGCCGCGTTGATGACAAGCATGGTCATGGTGACCTCCTTGCTCGACAGGTCCAGGTGGGCCTTCAGCTGCGCCGGCGTCACGGCGGCTTCCATGTTGGTCGCGAGCCACGTCCCGGTCATCAGGATGAACACCTGGCCCAGCGCCCGGGGGTACTTCTTCACCAGCCGGACGAACGGCAGCTTGTGCTTCTCGCCGGTCAGCTCGGCCGGCGGCTCGTGGACCTGCTTGAGGTAGTAGCGGAACAGCACGGCCGCCAGCGCCGCGCCGACGAAGAACGGGATCCGCCAGCCCCACTGGACGTACGCGCTGTGCAGGCCGGCGGACGGCAGCAGCTGCAGCATCAGCAGCGTGATCGCGGCGATCACCGCGTACGCGGCGGGCGAGGTCGACGTGATGATCGAGGCGTAGAGGCCGCGCTTGTGCTTCGGGCTCCACTCCATCGCCAGCGGCACCGCCGTCGTGTACTCGCCGCCGAGGAAGATCCCGTCGACGAACCGCAGGGCGATGAGGGTGCCGACCGACCACATCCCGATCGTCTCGTGCCCGGGCAGGAGCGCGGTCAGCAGCGTGATGGTGCCGAAGCCGCCGACCGCGACCAGCGTCGTCCGCTTGCGCCCGACCGTATCGGCGAAGTGGCCGAAGACGATCGCGCCGAGCGGGCGGCCGATCAGCGTCGACGCGAACACCAGGGACGCCAGGAGCGCGGTGGTGCTCGCGCCGAGGTTGGCCGCCTGGAAGTACGCCGCGGCCGGGGCCAGCACGACGATCGGCAGGTAGATGTCGAACTGGTCGACGAAGTAGGCGAGCGTCCCGCCGCGGATCGCGGCACGCACCTTGGTCGCGTCCGGGCCGTGCGGGGTGCCGGGACGGGCGACCGTCTCCGCGGCGCTGGGCGGTGTGGACATCAGCGTCCTCCGTTGCTCCGAACTGAATGTTCACCAAGTGAACGTCGAACACTCTAAATAGGGGTTCATCGAGACACAAGAGCGGTCGCAGGGTTGACAGACGGTCTTATAGTGAACTTTGACTTCATAATGCGAACGGAAGGCCGCTCATGAGCCCGCGCCCCGCCATCGCCTCCGTCCTGGACGGCCTGGTTGACATGCACGTCCACTCCGGCCCCAGCCCGTTCCCGCGGCGGTTCGACCACGTCGAGGCCGCGCGGGACGGCGCCCGGATCGGGATGCGCGCCATGGTCGCCAAGTCCCACCACCACAACACCCAGATGGACGTCCTCGCGATGCGGGGGCGGCTCGCCGACGTCGAGGCGCAGGTCTTCGGCGGCATCGCGCTCAACAGCACCGTCGGCGGGCTCAACGTCCACGCCGTGCGGATGACCCTGCGCATGGGCGGCAAAGTGGTCTGGTTCCCGACCATCTCCTCCGGCCGGCACCTCGACTGCCACCCCGAGGACGGCGCTTTCCCGACCACCACCGTCCCGCTGACGCTCGAGCGCATCGACATCGTCGACGGCGCAGGTGCCCTCAAGCCCGAAGCGCTCGAGATCCTCGACGAGATCAAGGAACAGCAGGCCGTGCTCAACGGCGGGCACATGTACCCCGAGTACATCAAGACGCTGTTCCAGGAGGCGCACGAGCGCGGCCTGAAGCGGATGGCCGTCAGCCACCCGGACTTCGTCATCGGCGCCGAGCCCGCCCTGTGCCGCGAGCTGATCGAGCTCGGCGCGTTCGTCGAGCACGAGGTCGGCATGTACGACCCCGAAGGCACCCAGAAGTGGGACCCGAAGAACTTGCTGACCTGGATCGAGACGCTCGGCCCGGAGCACACCGTGCTGGCCTCGGACTTCGGCCAGAAGGCCAACCCGAAGCCGGTCGACGCCTGGCTGCGCGTCGGCGAAGCGCTGCTCGACCTCGGGCTGCCGGAGAAGGACCTGCGGCGGATGGTCCGGGACAACCCGGCGTACCTGCTGAACCTCGACGCCTGAAAGGACCCGCTCGTGTACGAAAAGGACGATCCCCGCTCGGGTCTGGCCACCGCGGCCCGGGCCGACAGCGGCGCCGCGATCTCGGCCGCGCAGTACCTCGACCTGGGGGAAACCCCGGTGGTGCGGGCGCAGAACGTCATCCTGATCCACACCGACGCCCGCGGCGGCGACGACCTCGACAACGGCACCCTCGAAGGGGAGCTGGCGATCGTCGTCACCGACGCCTCCCCCGCGTTCACCGTGCGCACCGCCGATGGCGAGACCAAAGTGGACTCACCGGGACTGGTCGTCGTCCCGCCCGGCGCGTCGCGGATCAGCGTGCACGGCGACGGGCCGCTGGTCCGGCTGGTCGAAGCGACCGAGCCCGCGTGGCGCGCGCGCGTGGCCAACGCGGACGCGTACGTCGAGGACCACCCGCGCGTCACGCTGCTGGAGCGCTGGCCGGCGCCCGTCGTAGAACGCGTCCGCTGCTACCCGCTGTCGGACGTGCCGGACGACCCGAAGCGGTTCGGGCGGATCTTCCGCACCCGGTCGTTCATGGTGAACTTCCTGCCGCTGCAGGAGGGGCCGCGCGACCCGCGCAAGCTCTCGCCGCACCACCACGACGACTTCGAGCAGCTTTCCCTGGCCGTACAGGGGGAATACGTGCACCACATCCGGACGCCGTGGCTGCCCGACAGCACCACCTGGCGCGAGGACGAGCACGTCCGGATCGGCAGCCCGTCGGTCACGGTCATCCCGCCGCCGACCGTGCACACCTCCGCGGCGAGCGACCCGGGCGTGAACCAGCTGATCGACATCTTCAGCCCGCCGCGGGTGGACTTCTCGGAGAAACCGGGCTGGGTGTTGAACGCCGACGACTACCCGATGCCGTGAGCGGGCGGACCGGGGGCGGGCTGTTCACCCGTGCGGCCACTCCTGTCGGGACCTGGCTGAAGATCGCCTCGACCGAGCCGGCCGAGATCATGGCGTTCGCCGGGTTCGACTTCGTCGTCATCGACCTGGAACACGCACCGCTGGACCTGGTGACGGCGTACCGGCTGATCAACACCGCGGCGGCGCTGGGCGTGCCGCCGCTGGTGCGGGTGCCGGACAAGACGCCGTCGACGATCCAGAAGATCCTCGACGCCGGGGCGCGAGGCATCCTGGTGCCCCACGTGGACACGGTGGAGGAGGCGGCAGCCGTCGGGCGGGCGTGCCGGTTCCCGCCCCACGGCGTCCGCGGCGCCGGCGGCACCAGCCGGGCGGGATCGTGGGGCCTGCGCCCGAACGCGGAGTACCTCGCGGACGGCAACGACGACGTGCTGTGCATCCCGCAGCTGGAAAGCGTCGAGGCGATCAAGGCCGCACCGGACATGCTCGCGCTGGACACGGTGGACGCGGTGTTCGTCGGCGCGGCGGACCTGTCGATGTCGATGGGTTCGACGCCGGCGTCGCCGGACGTGCTCGACCTGATCGCCTCGGCGATCGCGACCGCGCACGACGCCGGGAAGAAGTGCGGGCTCGCGTTCGGCGGAGTCCCGGAGAAGGCGGCGCAGGCGGTCCGCGACGGCTGCGACTTCGTCTTGCTCAGCAACGACACGACGATGCTGGCCGAAGCCGCTCGCAGCCTGGTCACGGCCTTCCGGGAAGCGACTTCATGACGCTTTCGCTGCCGCGCACGGCGTTGTCGATCGCCGAGCTCGACGACCTCGATCACGACGGGGTCGTGCGGTTCGTGCGGACGCTCGAGGAGTGCGGCCACCGGATGGTCTGGATTCCCGAGGTGAACGGCCGCGAAGCGTTCACGACGGCGGCGCTGGTCCTTTCGGCCACCGAGCGACTGGTCGTCGGCAACGGGGTCGCGCGGGCGTTGGAGCGCGTACCGAAATCGGCGGGCTCGGCCGCGCGGGACCTCGCCGCCGGCCACCCCGGGCGGTACATGCTGGGTCTCGGAGTGAGCGGAGCGGTCCGCGAACGCGGGGTCGGACCGCTGCCGTTCCTGCGGGAGTACCTCGACGGCGTCGAGCAGGTGGCCGCCGGGGTGCCGAAGGTGCTCGGCGCGTATTCGGAAGGGATCACGCGGCTCGCGGCCGAGCGGGCCGACGGGCTGATCACCTTCCTCGTCACGCCGGAACACACCCGCTGGGCGCGCGAGACGGTCGGCGACCTCTTCCTGTCGGTCGTCCAGTGGGCGGTGGTCGGCCGGTCGCGCACCGCCGCCCGCGAAGTCGCCCGGGGCCGGCTCGCCTACTACCTGACGCTCCCCCACCAGCTCGCGAAGCTGCAGCGGCTCGGCTTCACCGATGCCGACCTCGCGCCACCGGGGTCCGACCGGCTCGTCGACGCGCTCGTCGCCTGCGGCACGCCTTCGCAAGTCCGGGAAGCGGCGCGAGCGCAGTACGACGCGGGCGCCACCCAGGTCGCGCTGACGCTGGTCGGCCCGCTCGACGACGCGAAACTCGACGCCTACCGCGCCCTCGCCGAACAGGAGACCTGATGCGCCCGGCCGAAAAGGTCATCATCACCACCGCGATCACCGGATCGGTGAACATCCCTTCGCAGAGCCCGTACCTGCCGCTGTCCGCCGACGAAGTCGCCGACGCCGCGCTGGCGGCCATCGACGCGGGCTCGGCGATCGTCCACCTGCACGCCCGCGAACCGGACGGGCGGCCGACGCCCGATCCCGGCGTGTTCGAGAAGATCGTCGGGCGGATCACCGGCCAGACCGACGCCGTCATCAACATCACCACCGGCGGCGCGTCCTCGATGACGATGGACGAACGGCTCGCGGCCGCCTACCGGCTGCGGCCCGAGCTGGCGTCGCTGAACATGGGGTCGATGAACTTCGTCTACTCCGGGATCGCCGGCAAGGTGACCGAGTGGAAGCACGACTGGGAACGGCCGTACGTGCTCGCCACCTACTCGAAGCCGTTCGTGAACACCTTCGACGAGATCGAGCACACGCTGCGGACGCTCGGCGAGTCCGGGACCCGGTTCGAGTACGAGTGCTACGACATCGGGCACCTGTACTCGCTGGCGTACTTCGCCGAACTCGGCCTGGCGAAACCGCCGTTGCTGATCCAGGGCGTGTTCGGCGTCCTCGGCGGGATCGGCGCCGACCACGCCAACCTCGAGCACATGGTGCGGATCGCGGACAAGCTCTTCGGCGACGACTACGCGTTTTCGGCGTTCGCCGCCGGCCGCGACCAGATGAGCTTCGGCACGCACAGCGCGTGGCTCGGCGGCCACGTGCGGGTGGGGCTGGAGGACAGCCTGTGGATCGGCAAGGGGCAGCTCGCCGAGAGCAACGCCCAGCAGGTCCGCAAGATCCGGGCGGTGGTGGAAGACCTCGGCAAGCCCGTCGCCACCCCCGCCGACGCCCGCGCGATGCTGGCACTTCGTGGAGGGAACGCATGAGCCTGTTGCAAGACAAGGTGGTCCTGGTCGTCGGGGCCGGTTCGGGCATCGGGGCGGACGCGGCGCGCGTGTTCGCGGCGGACGGTGCTTCGGTGATGCTGGTGGCCCGGCACGAAGAGCCGCTGGCGAAACTGGCCGCCGAACTCGGCGACCACGACGTCGCCTACACGACGGGCGATGTTTCTTCGGCCGCCGACGTCGACGCGTTCGTGTCGGCGACGGTCGCGCGTTTCGGCCGGCTCGACGGCGCGTTCAACAACGCGGCCATGGGCGGCGGCGGGCGGCTCGACCGGGTGTCCGAAGCGGACTTCGACCGGATCATGGCGGTGAACGTGAAAGGCACGTGGCTGTGCCTGCGGGCGGAGGTCGCGGCGATGGAGGGCCGGGGCGCGGGCTCGATCGTGAACGTGAGCAGCATCGGCGGCCTGCGGGGCAGTCCGGGCATGGGCGCCTACCAGGCGACGAAGCACGCGGTGATCGGCCTGACCCGCACGGCCGCCCACGACTTCGGGCCACTGGGCATCCGGGTCAACGCGCTCGCCCCGGGCCCGACGGAGACCCCGATGCTGGACGAGCTGCGCCGCACGATCCCGGGCGGCGTGGAAGCCCGCATCGCGGCGACGCCGTTGCGCAAGGCCGGCACGGGCGCGGAAGTCGGCTCGACGGCGGCGTTCCTGCTGAGCGACCGGGCAAGCCACCTGAGCGGAGTGGTCCTCCCGGTGGACGGCGGCTTCACGGCCTGACCGGTCCGCGGCGCGGCCACGGCGGGATCAGGCGTCGGACAGGTGCCCGCGGCAGGCTTCCCGGGCGGCCGCCGGAGCTCGCTCCAGGCGCAGGCCCACGCCGACGAGGTACACCGCCGGCGTCCGCAGGCCCGGCACCCACTGCGCCGCGGTCATGAACCGGCCCGCCGGCCCCGCCTGCCGCCCGGACCCGAGCGGGCCGGCGAGGTCGGCGTGCATGATCCGCTGCAACGCCTGCACCATCAGCAGCGACGGCAACCGGCGCCGCCGGACCCGGGCGAGGTCGGCCCCGCGCACCGCACCCCGCCGGAGCCGCCCGGCCAGCAGGGTCGCCGTCGCGACGGCGTCCTGGACCGCGAGGTTGATGCCCACGCCCCCGACCGGCGACCTGGCGTGCGCGGCGTCCCCGAGGCACAGCGAACCCTCGGCGTGCCAGCGGCGCAGCCGGGTGAGCCGGACGTCGAGCAGCTTGACGTCGTCCATCGAGACCAGCTCGCCGACCCGGTCGGCGTACTCGGGGAGGAGTTCGGCCACGTCACGCCGGAACGCGTCGATGCCGCGGGCCCGCAACCGGCCGTCGGTGCCCTTGCGGGCGACGTACCCGATCTGGAAGTAGCCCTCCCGCGGGATGACGATCGCGAACCGTCCCCGCCCCGGCCGCCGGGTCAGCTCGCCGACCTGTTCGCCGTCACGCCGCGAGAGCCGGAACCACCAGGTGTCGAACGGGACGGCGAACTCGGTCACGCCCAGCCCGGCCACCGCCGGCAGGACCGAATTCCGGCCGGTGCAGGCCACCGTGAGATCCGCCCGGAGCCCGCCGGCGCCGTCGGGCAGCACGACGTCGGTGATCCGGGTCTGGGGCAACCGCGCGAACCGCTCCCCCAGCCCCAGGTCGTCGACCAGCTGGAGGGTCGCCGGATGCACGGTGTCGCCGCGGAAGTCGTGCAGGAAGTCCTCGTGCTTCTCCAGCACCGTGACTTCGACCCCGGCCCTCGCCAGCAGCAAGCCGAGCACCATGCCCGCCGGGCCGCCACCCACGACGCAACACGTCGTCCGTTCCACAGTGCCCCCGTCCCCGCCCCACCACCTCTACACCTGGCGGGGCCGGTGACGGCGCGGACAAGAGTCTTCGGGGCAGCTTTGCCGCACGAACGTTCCGAGCGGGGACTCCGCCGCTGTCAACCTCCCGGCCCTCTCGAGGCGTACTACCACTGACGTGGATCAGTTCGAGAGCGAGTTGCGGTGACCGACGATGAGTTCGAAGCCTTCTACGGCCACTGGGCCGAGCCGATGACCGGCCGGCTCTACCTGGTGACCGGAGACCTGCACGAGGCGCAGGACGCCGTGCAGGAGGCCTTCGTCCGGGCCTGGAACCGGCGCGACAAGCTCGACGCGGCCGGGACGCCGGAGTCCTGGGTGCGGGTGACCGCGACCCGGCTGGCGATCAGTCGCTGGCGACGCGGGCGGCGAGCCGCCGAGGCGTGGGCGAGGTGGGGCCTCCAGGCGCCGGCCGCGGACGGCGGACCGCAGCCGGGTGGTGTGGTGTTCGAGCAGGCGCTGCGCACCCTGCCCCCGCGCCAGCGGCTGATCATGACGCTGTTCTACGTCTTCGACCTGCCGATCGACCAGGTCGCCACGGAGGCCGGGGTGTCGGCGGGCACGGTCAAGACGCAGCTGTTCCGCGGCCGCGCCGCCTTGGCGCCGCTGCTGGGCGACCGGGCCGGGATGCTGGAGGACCGCGATGCCTGACGACGACCGGCTCGATTCTCCCGCCGACCGGCAGGTCGGCGAGCTGCTGGGCCGGGTGGCCGCGGACGCCGCCCGCCTGTCCCGGCCGGTGGGCGTCGACCGCATCCGCGTGCTCGCCGCCCGCCGGCGTGGCCGGCGGGCCATCGCCTCGGTCGTCGCGGCCGTGGTGGTGTCCGTCGGGACGATCGCCGTGATCGCCACCTCGGCACGGGACCGGCAGATCCAGCCGGCCGGCCCGCCGTCGCCGACCGCCGGCATCTCGGCCGCGGCGACGACGACGATCACCGCTTCTTCCCCGCTCAGCGGCGGTCCGCACCGATGACCACTCTCGCGACGGCCCTCGGCTCCGATGCCGTCCGGAAGAACGATCGGTCGACGCCCCGCACGCCCTACCTCCTGGCCGCGGTCTTCGGCGTCGCCTACGCGGTGGTGTCGGTGAGCCGCTACCGGAACTTCCACACGATGTCCTTCGACCTGGGCATCTTCGAGCAGGTGGTGCGCGCCTACGCCCATCTCGACGCGCCCGTGGCCGACCTCAAGGGCGCCGGCTTCCTTATCTTCGGCGATCACTTCAGCCCGGTGACGGCGGTGCTGGCGCCGCTGTACCGGCTGGCACCGACGCCGGTGACCCTGCTGGTCGCGCAGTCGGTGCTCTTCGCCGGCTCGGTGATCCCGGTGACCCGGGCCGCGGGGCGGGTCCTCGGCCCGGGCCGTGGCGCGGCGCTCGGTGTCGCTTATGGACTGTCGTGGGGCCTGCAGCGGGCGGTCGACTTCGACTTCCACGAGATCTGCTTCGCGGTTCCCCTCATCGCGTGGGCGCTCGAGGCGCTGCTGTACCGCCGTTGGCGGGCCGCGCTGGCCTGGTCGTTGCCCTTGGTGCTGGTGAAGGAGGACCTCGGGCTGACGCTGGCGGTGATCGCCGGCCTGGTCTCCTGCGCAACGCCGCCCGTCTCGGCTCGGACGAGAGCGCTGGCGGTCGCGGCGGCGGTCTTCGGAGCCGTGGCGTGCGTTGCCTGCCTGGTGGTCGTCATCCCGGCTTTCCACCCCACCGGAACCTACGGGTTCTGGTCCAAGCTGGCGGCCACGAGCGCCGACCCGGCCGCCGGCCACGGCATCGGCGAGCGGATCGAAACGCTGCTGTGGATCCTCGTCCCGACGACCGGGCTCCTCGCGCTGCGGTCACCGCTCCTGCTGGTGGCGGTCCCGACCGTGACGTGGCGGTTCGTTTCGTTCGAAGAGCACTACTGGAGCACCGGCTGGCACTACAGCGCCGTTCTCATGCCCATCGTGTCCCTGGCCTTGATCGACGCGCTCCGCCGCACGGCCGGGTCCCGCCGTCCCTGGTTCCGCTCCTACGCCGCTCACCTGCCCGCCATGGCCGCCGCGGTCGCCGTGGCCCTCACGGTGGTGAGCCTGCCGCTGGCCAAGCTGACGGAACCGGCCACCTACCGGACCTCCGACCGCGCCCGGGTGGCGGCCGACGTGCTCGGCGTGATCCCGGACAACGCCACGGTCGAGGCCGACATCGGACCCATCGCGCACCTGACCGGCCGGTGCCGGGTCTTCTTCATCGGCAACACCGGCCCGGTCACCCCGGAGTACTTCGTCCTGGAGAACACCAGCCGCACCGAGCAGGCCATGCTCGCCTACGCCCGAGCCCTCCGCCCGGGCACCGACTACGACCTGATCGCCCACGGCGCCGGCTTCTGGGTGCTGCGCTCGATCCGGACAGCATCCGCCGGGTGAAGACCAAAGGAGCATCGCGTGCTGCTGGACATCGCCACCAATGTCATCGCGAACGTCGTGTTCTGGCTCGGACTGGGCTTCGCGGTGGCCGCGCTGGCCCGGCTCGCGCAACGGCGCTTCCGCCGGTTCTTCGGCTTGCACACGAACCAGCACCTGGTCGTCTGCCTGTCGAACCTGTGGACCACGGCGAGCAGCTCCCGCCCGCGCGGGTACTCCATCTCCCTCCACGAACTGCGCGCCTCGGAGGCGATCACGCGCTTGTTCGGCTCGGCCTCGTTCCGCCTCCCGGACCTGGTCCGCGGCCTGGTGGACACGATCTACCTGGGGCGGCACCGCTACGACTTCCGCACCACCGTGAGCCCGGCCCCGAGCGACGACCCCCAGCACTTTCCCGACCTGAGCGGAAACCTCATCGTGGTGGGAGCCGCGCCTCGCAACAGCATCCGCAGGCTGTACCTGCAGGAGAACCTGGTGAGCCTCCGGACTTCCGCCGAACACCCCGACGCCGGCGACCACCCGCTGCCGCCCGCAGAGATGAGCGTCGAGGTGCTCAGCGGTGCGGACCTCGGCCGGCTGGTGACGTCGGAATCACTGGACCTCGCCGTGGTCGAGAAGGTTCACGACACCGCACGCGACACCACCGTGCTCTTCTGCCTGGGCCGCCGGGGAGACACCACGTGGGCGGCGGTCGAATACCTCGCACGAAACTGGCGCTCCCTGCAACGGGAATTCGGCGACGGCCCGTTCGCCCTGTGCCTGGGCTTCCGCGACCTCGGCTACGAGTACGCCTACCACCCGCCGCGTCGCCTGCTGGCCCTGCGCGGCTGATCGAGCCCGCGCGGCACGCCGACCGCTCCGCCCGCGTTCACCTCGCGGGGTACGCCCGGTTGAACCGCGGCGGTGTGTACGGCAGGTACCGGCCCGGAACGCCGTCCGCGGCCGCCGCCGCGCGGTTCAGGGCCGCCGGTGCGGTGTCGGGCCAGTGCCCCGTTCGCAGGCGGGTCAGCATGCCGTCGATGGCCGCCTGCTGTTCGCCGGTCGTGTAGGTGCAGTGGCCCGCGGTCTGCACGTAGGTCTGGCGGAGCAGGGCCGCCTTGCCCGCGCGGGCGGCCGAGGCGCCGTAGGACTGCTGCTGGGCGACCGTCGAGATCTGGTCGCCCGTGCCGTTGACCGTGAGCACCGGGATCCGGAGGTCGCCGGTGAACACGATGCCGCGCTCCAGGTAGCGGACGGCGGCCGGGTCGGCGGACACGCGGGGTGTGGCGGCCAGCCGGCCGAGGTCGGCGCGCAGGTCGAGGCCCGCGCGCTGGTACAGCCGCCGCACGGCGTTCCGCTGGCTCGGTTCGGCCATCGTGAGCTGGTGCGCGTAGTCGACACCGGTGTTCCACGACGGGTTCCCGCCCGCCAGCTGCTCGATCGCCCGCCTGCTGCTGACCGCCTGCCCGACGTACGGCAGCGGACCGCCGGCCAGGGCGAGGAACATCCCCTGCTCGACCCCGTCGACGTCGTGACCGGCCGGCACCGGCGTCGGCGAGCCGTCGGCGGCCAGGCCCCAGCCCGGTAGCTGGCCGATCGCCGCCGCGAGCGCGATCCGGGCCCGGCCCGCCGGGGTCGCCTGCGCCGACGTCACCGCGGAAATCCACCGCTGCTGCGTGCCCGGGACGTCGGCGGGGATGCCGGTCACCGGGAGTTCGGGGAACAGCAGCGTCTTGAGCGTGAAGAGGGTGTCCAGCTTCTGGTTCCACTGCCCCACCGCGCCGCCGAGACCGCCGCACATCGGGATCGCCGCGTCGAACCGGCCGGGGTGCACCTGCGCGACGCCGGCGGCGACCATCCCGCCCATCGAGCGGCCTTCGGCGATGGCGTACCGCGGGTGGCCGAAGGCTTTTTCGAAGCGCCCCAGGGCTTCCGCCTGGTTGTCGATGGCCTGCGCGATGTTCCAGCCGGTCACCGTGCGGGTGGTGCCGCCCACCGCGTAGCCGCGCTCGACGAGGCTCGCGGTGAGCGCGCTCGTCAGCCCGCCCGCGGCGAAGTCCATGTCCACCAGGACGGTTCCGTTCCACCGGGCGGGCTTCGCGAAGCTGTACGGCGTCCCGTCGGCCAGCTGCCCGCCGACACAGGTCGCCGTGCCGACGCAGGGTTCCGCCGCGTGGGCGGTGGCCGGCAGCCCGGCGGCGACGACCGTCACCGCGGCCAGGAAAGTGAGTCTGGTCCCCATGATGAGCACTCCTGTCAGAAGTTCTTGGCGGTGACGGTCCAGCCGGGGGTGGCGCACAGACCACAGCCGGCACCGAGGAAGTAGCCGCGCGCGTCGCGGTTGCCGGCGAGGGTGAAGTCGAACCAGTTGACGAACACGCGAACGGCTTCTTCGCGGACGCTCGGGTCCGGGCTGCCGGTGCGCTGACCGTAGACGAACCCGGTGTGGCCGGCGGCCGGGTTGGTGGCGCGGACGGCGGGCACGGTGACCAGGTCGTAGTTCTCGCCGCTGTTGGCGTGGGCGACGTCGTCCGGGCCGCCGTCGACGAACATCGTGGGCGTGTGCAGGTTCCGGAGGTGCTCGCGGCCGTAGCCGAGGGTGCCGTCGGCGAAGAAGCCGCTGTCCAGCGACAGCACCGACTTCACCCGTGGGTCCGCGCCCGCGACCAGCGCTTCGATGCCGCCGCACGAATGGCCCGTGACGCCGACGCGCCGCGGGTCGAGCCGGTCCCGCAGGGCGCTGCCCCGGCGGCCGTTCTCCCGTTCGGCCCAGGTGATCGCGTCGGTGATCACCTCCGGGTCCGGGCTCCCGTTCTCGGTCAGGGCGGGCTCGTCGAACCCGCCGACGGCCACGACGACGAACCCGTGCGCGGCGAGCAGCGTCTCGAGGGTCAGCAGCTCGTCGTTGCTCGTGTGCCGGCACGCACCGTTGCCGAAGACGACGACCGGCAGGCGGCCGTGCACCCGGTCCAGGTCCGCGGGCCGGTAGACGGTGTACTCGGCGGCGTAGTCCCCGGTCCGGGCCGCGGCTTCGCGGACGACGGGGTGGAACACCGCGGACGCGGGTGGCGCGGGCGGGGCCGCGACCTCGGCCCCGGGGGAACCGGGGACGACGATCGCCGCGGTCACCGCGACCAGCGCCGTCACCGCGGCGACGAGGGCCGGTTTGAGCAATGCCATCGGAAGTCCTCTCACCGTGGGGTGGCCGCGTTGAAGACCGGCTTCGGCACCGAGACCTGGTTGAGCCCCCAGCGGGACATGATCCCGACGTACGTGCCGTCCGCGAAGAGCTCTTCGAACACCTTCTGCAGCACCGGGCCGAGTCCGGACGCCTTGGGGATGTACAACGCCAGGTCGTCCTTGACCGCCCCCTGCGCTTCGGTCTGCGTGACGTACTTGTTCCCGCCCTGCCGCTGCGTGACGTCGATCGCCGCGGCCTCGGTCATCCCCGCGGCCTCCGCGCGGCCCGAACGGGTGGCCAGCAGCGTCGCGTTCGTGTCGTCGAGGCCGACGGTCTGCGTCGGCTTCCGTTTGGTGTCCGTGCAGAACCGGGACAATTTGTTCAGCTGGTCTTCGACGACGCTCGCGGTCACCACCGCGATGCGCTTGCCACACAGGTCTTCGACCCGCGCGATCCCGGCCGTCGAATCGGTGGGGTACACGTAGGCGGTGCGGGTGGTCATCCAGGTGATCGTGTCGAACTGCTTCTCGCGCTCGGCGGTCGCCTTGACCGGGCCGTTGAACGCGTCGTACCGGCCGGCCTGCATGCCCTGGAGCGCGGCCGGGAGCCCGGCGACGACGACGGTCCGGGTGCGGACGCCGAGGACCTGGCCGATCGCGGCCTGGAAGTCGGCGTCGATCCCGGTGACCGTGCCGTCCGGCGCGACCGTGCGGTAGGGCGGGTGGGAGTCGCCGGCGAACCGGAGCTCGCCGGCGTCCTTGATCGCCTGCGGCAACGCGTCGTGCAGGGACTGCACCACCGGGAGGTTCGTTCCGGTGGCCAGGCCCGGGGAATCGGTGCCGACCGTGCACCCGGCGACGGCCAGCCCGAGGGCAGCAGTCACGAGGATCGCACTTCGGCTTCGTCGGCGAAGTGGAGATCGCACAATAGTCCTTTCCGGACGGTCAGGTCAGGTCGTCGAGCCACGCGGTCATCCGCGCGGTCAGGTCGTCCCCGGTGCGGGCGTCGACGTTGTCCGCGGGCAGTTCCAGCACCGGGATGCCCGCCGCGCGCAGGGCGCGGGTGGTGAAGTAGCTGCCGCGCGCGTCGTCGGAGACGAGGTGCACCACGCCGTCGACGCCGTGGTGGCGGGCTTCCTTGACGTACCACTCCGCCGACCACGGCGGGGTGTAGAGCTGGTCGCTGAAGGCGGCGAAGCGGGCGGCGAGCGCCCGCAGTGGATCGTCGCCGTAGCGCAGGTAGCCGTCGGCCGCGATGGCCAGGTACATCGACCACACGAAGACCGCGCCGTGCGACTCCTGGAACCGGCGGTAGAAGTCCAGGTCGAACCAAAGCCCGCGGCCGACCCACATCAGCCGCAACCGCTCGTCCGGGCACACCGCGACACCGGCGTCGATCCGGTCGCGGACCTCGTCGTGGAACGCCCGCGCCGCATCGCGGGCCCACTCGGTGCCCCGGTGCCACTGGGGCACCATGACGCTGGGGATGCCGTCGGTGACGGCGATCGGGCACGGCCGGGCGGCGGCGATCAGGTCGCGGGTGCGGCGGTTCCACTCCTGCTGCTCGTTGACCAGGTCCAGGACCTCGCGGAACCGGGTCTCGGAGAACACCCGGCCGGTGGTCTGCTCCAGGAACCGGATGAGCCCGGTCAGCTCACCGGTCAGCAGGTCGAGGCGGTCACGGCCGATCGCCTCCTCCCACCGGTGCGGCATCAGCTCCCACCACCGCTCCGGGACCGCGTTCTCCGCCGCGCTTTCCAGCGGGTAGTACGTGACGCCGGGACGGGAGTCCCAGACGTCGAAGATCTTGCGGGCCGCGTCGCCGGTGGTCTCGCCGAGCACGATCGACGGCGTCGGCAGGCCACCCCACGGCGCCTGACCGGGGTCGTCTTCGAACGCCGACGCCAGCGAGGTGGCGCTGTACTGCTCGATGTAGTCGGGGTAGCCGCGCTCGCGCAGCAGGCCGAGGTAGCGCTGGGTCTGCCGTTTAGCGGCGACGATCGAAGCCCACCACTGGTTGACCACGTACGGGATGTCCATCGCCCGGAAGATCTCCTGGGGCGCGTCCGCGTTGACCAGCGCCAGCGGGCCACCCTCTGCGCGCACCCGGGCGAACCATTCGCGCTGGTAGGCGGTCGCGGTGGTCGCCGACGCCAGCCGGGCGGTCATGCCGCCGCTCCCGCCGGCGCCAGGGCGGCCAGCGCTTCCGCGGTCAGTTCGCCGTACGGCTGACGCTCGGCCAGGATCGCCGGCAGTCCGGTCGCGGCCCGCTGCTCCGGGAAGTCCCACGGCGGCGCGTCGTCGTGCACCCGCACGTAGGAGAACAGGACCTCGGCACCGCAGGCGCGGGCGGCCGCGGCGGTGTGCGCGGCACGCTGCCGGATCGACGCGCGGGGTGCCGACGGGCCGTTGTACTGGTAACGCTCGGCCAGCGCGAGTTCCGTCGGCGCCGCGCAGGTGCGCGCGAAGAGCAGCTCGCCCCAGTCGTGGTCCTCCCCGGCGACGAGGAACCCGTTGCGCTCCAACGTTTCGTACACCCCCGCGCCGTCGTGGGAACTCCCGGTGAGGAACAGCCGCACCCCGTCGACCTCGCGCGGGTCGGCCGGCACCCGGTCGACCAGCGCGATGGCGTCGGTGACCGGCACCGCGGTGGTCGCGGCGACGGTTTCGAGGAACCGCGTGCCGCTGAGCCGGTTCGCCCGGCGCAGGGCGGCGAGCCGGCCGAGCGACCGCCGGAGGGTGTCGTGCGCGGTGATCGCCTCGGCGAGGTCGTCGTCGCCGATCGGCCGCCAGCGGCCGAGCCAGGCCCGCAGCTGGGCGATCTTCGCGTGGACGTACCGGGTGGTCGTGTGGTGCGGCAGGTGCAGCACGTCCACCAGGCGCACCGGCGGCAGCCCCAGCGCCGGCTCGATCCGGTGCAGCTCCCGCAGCGCGTAGAACAGGCGCAGCGACGCTTCGCAGTCGCGGGAGACGACGATGGCTTCGAGCGGGCCGTAGTCGCCGGTGAGGATCCGCGTCAGGACCGACCGGGCGACCGGGTCGACACCGCGCCCGAGGTAGCGGTCGCCGAGGGTGCTCTCCCGGCCGGGCTTCCCGGTCAGCCGCAGCGGACGCAGGCCCGCCGCGGTGATCAGCTCGACCGGGACGTCGGCACCGACGTACCCCACGGTGCTCAAATGACCGCCTCCGCGACCAGGTCCGCCAGCTGCTCCTCGGTGTAGCCGAGCAGCTCGCGGTAGACGTGCTCGTTGTGCTCCCCCAGCCCCGGCGCCGGCCGGTCCAGGGAGACGCGCGCCGCGGAGAACCGGATCGGCACCCCGGTCCCGGCCAGGTCGGCGACGTCCCCGTGCCGCGGGTGCCGCAGCGGCACGACCTCTTCGCGCGCCAGAACCAGCGGATCCCGCACGGCTTCACGCGGTTCGCGGACCTCGGCCGCGGGCACGCCTTCGGCGGTGAAGGCCGAGAGGATCTCGGCCAGGGGCCGGACGCGGCACCACTCGCGGATGAGTTCGTGCAGCTCGTCGGCCGCACGGACGCGCTGGTCCCGGGTGCGGTAGCGGTCGTCCTCGGCCAGCTCCGGCCGGCCGATCGCGCGCAGCACGCCGTGGGCGAAGGCGTCGGTCGGGGCGCAGAGCGCGAGGTGACCGTCGAGAGCCGGCAGGATTCCGAACGGCGCCAGCCGCGGCACCATCGCCCCCGTGCGCTGTGGCAGGCCGACCGCGTCGAAGGCGTCGAACGGCTCGCAGGCGACCAGCGAGGTCAGCGCGCCGAGCATCGACACGTCGACATGTTGCCCCTCGCCGGTGTGCTCGGCCTGCAGCAGCGCCGACACCGTGCCGACCACGGCGAACAGCGGCGCGAGGAGGTCGCCGATCGGGAGGCCGAACCGCACCGGGCCCTCGTCGGGCTCCCCCGCGGTCAGCATCACGCCGCTGAGCGCCTGGATGATCGAGTCCATCGCCTTGCCCGAACCCGGGCCGCCCTGGGCCCCGAACCCGCTGATCGAGGTGTAGACGAGCCGCGGGTTGATCTCCTTGACCTGGTCGTAGGAGATGCCCAGCCGGTCGGTGACCCCCGGGCTGTAGTTCTCGACCAGCACGTCGGCGTCGCGGACGAGGTCGGTGAACACCGCTCGTGACCGGGGGTTCTTCAGGTCCAGGGTGACGCTGAGCTTGTTGCGGCCGCGCAGCAGCATCGACACCGACAGGTCGTCGTCGTGCCGCCGGGCGAGGTTGAGCCCGTCGCGGCCGACGTAGGGCGCGTTGTTGCGGGAGGAGTCCCCGCCGGTGGCGGGGTTTTCGACCTTGATCACGGTCGCGCCGAGCCCGGCGAGCAGCAGGGTCGCGTACGGCCCGGCGAGCGCGGTGGTCAGGTCGATGACGGTGCGGCCGGCCAGTGGCTGGTCGGTCATGAAGAAACCCCCTCGGTGAGGTCGACGAGCACTTCGCTGCCGCGCGTGGTGAACCAGGCGCCCAGCCGGGCCCCGCGGGTGATGTCCTCGACGTACTTCGTGACGGCCTCGCCTTGCGGCGTGCCGCCGACCGGGACCGGCCGCCCCTGGTCGTCGATCCAGCACGGCACGAACCCGGCCTCGCGCAGCCCGGTCTCGTCGAAGCGGCAGAAAGCGATGGCGGTGTTGCGGCTTTCCGGGTGGAACGGGAAGAACGGCATGTCCGGGTCGGGCGCGAAGCCGTAGAGCTTCGTGCGCCGTTCGGCCCACGCGCGCAGCTCGTCGGCGCCGACCCCGGCTCCCGGCGTCAGGGCGTGGGTGACGGTGGCGAAGTTGCCGAGCCCGTGGAAGATCGGCCGTCCCCGGTGGACTTCGATGCCGCGCATGATGTGCGGGTGGTGGGAGAACACCGCGTCGGCACCGGCGTCGACCGCCGCGCGGGCGACCGGGCGCTCGTACATCGCGACCTCGACCGGGGTGTGCCCGACGCCCTTGTGCAGCGAGACGAGCACGACGTCGGCCTCGGCCCGCAGGCGGCGGACGTCGGCGGCCATCGCGTCCAGGCTGTCCGGGTCGGCGAAGGTGTAGATCTTCGGCGGCCCGCCCGGGCTGGCGTGGTCCAGCTCGTAGTGGGTGAGCACGTGCACGTACGCGCAGCCGGGCTTGCGCGAGGCGGCCCAGGATTCGCGGGGTCCGACGCAGTTGTACGACAGCACGCCGATCCGCAGGCCGCCGCGTTCGACGATCGCCGGACGCCGGGCGTGGGCGAGGTCCGGCCCGGCACCGGCCGTCTCCATCCCCGCCGCGCGGGAGTAGGCGATGGTGTCGGCCAGTCCCCCGGCCCCGGCGTCGAGGACGTGGTTGCCCGCCAGCGTGACGACCGCGAACCCGGCCCCGGCCACCGCTTTCAGCGCCGCCGGGTCCGCGGGCGGCGCGGGGACGTCGGTGCTCTGCTGGACCGCGGTGGTGGAGTGCGGGACCTCGACGTGGCCGATGGCCAGGTCCATCCCCTGCAGCACCGGCGCGGCCGGGGCGAGGAAGAACTCCGGATCGGGCTCGTCCAGGATGAGGTCGCCGACGGCGCCGACAGTGATCACGAGACACCTTCCGGTTCGGACAGATGGCGGGACAGGAAGGCACGCAGCCGGTCGGTCCGGGGCCGCGCGAACAGCTCGCCCGGCGGGCCCTCCTCGACGATCCGGCCCGCTTCCATGAACACGCACCGGTCGGCGACCTCGCGCGCGAAGGTCATCTCGTGGGTGACGACGACCATCGTGGTCCCCGCCGCGGCGAGGCTCCGCAGCACGGCGAGGACTTCGTCGACCAGCTCGGGGTCGAGGGCGCTGGTCGGTTCGTCGAACAGCATGATCCGCGGCCGGACCAGCACCGCGCGGGCGATGGCGACGCGCTGCTGCTGCCCGCCCGAAAGCTGCCGCGGGTAGTGGTCCTCGCGCCCGGCCAGGCCGATGCGCTCCAGCAGTTCCCGGGCCTCCCGCTCCACAGTGGACCGATCCCGGCCGTGGACGCGGATCGCCGCGTCGGTCACGTTGCGCAGCACGGTGAACTGCGGGAACAGGTTGAACTGCTGGAAGACCATGCTCATCCGGCGCCGCTGGGCGGCGATCCGCCGCTCGGTCAGCGGCCGCAGCCCGCCCGGCGACCGCCGGTGCCCCAGCAGTTCGCCGTCGAGGTACATCGCCCCGCCGTCGATGGGCTCCAGCTGGTGGGCGCAGCGGACGAGGGTCGACTTCCCGGACCCGGACGGCCCGATCACGACGACCACCTCGCCTTCGTGCACGTCGAGGCGGACGCCGTCGAGCGCGTGCACCGGCCCGAACTCCTTGCGGACGTCGCTGATCCGCAGCACCGGCGCGGTCATCGGACGTCCCGGTGGCCGCGGGAGAACCGGCGTTCCAGCCGGCGCTGCCCGGCCGTCAGGAGGGTGACCACGACCAGGTACCAGAAGCAGGCCACCAGCAGCATCGGCACGATCTCGTAGGTGCGGTTGTAGATCACCTGGACCGAGTGCAGCAGGTCCGACATCGCGATGACCGACACGAGCGCGGTGCCCTTGAGGACGTTGATGAACTGGCTGCCCGCGGGCGGGATGATCACGCGCATCGCCTGCGGGAGCACGATCCGCAGCAGCGTCTGGGCCGGCGGGTACCCCATCGCGCGGGCCGCGTCGCGCTGGCCCGGGTCCACCGAGGACACCCCGGCGCGGAAGATTTCCGCCAGGTACGCGGATTCGACCAGCGACAGGCCGATCACCGCGGCCGTCAGCGGCGTGATGACGCTGTTGGCGTCCCACGTCCCGAACACCGGGCCGAACGGGATGCCGATCGAGAGCTTCGGCAGCAGGTAGGCGAGGTTGAACCAGAAGATCAGCTGCACCAGCGGCGGGATGCCGCGGAAGAGGCCCACCCACAGCGTCGCCACCCACCGGGCGGGCCCGAACCCGCTCAGCTGCATCGCCGCGACCACCCCGCCGACCAGCGACCCGAGCACCATCGCCGCGACCGCGAGCAGCACCGTGGTGCCCAGGCCCGCCAGCACGCTCTTCTCGAAGAGGTACTTCGCGACGACGTCCCACTGGAACCGGGAGTTGCCGACCAGGAAGACGGCCAGCTGGGCGAGCACCACGGCCAGCACGAGCACGAACAGCCAGCGCAGCGGGCGGAACCGGCCGCGGGCCCCGGCGACGTCGTCGGGCGCGGTCGCCGTCTCCTCCACTGTGGACACGGTGGTCATTTCGCCGACGCCGCGTCGAAGATGGGCTGCGGGACCGTGACGTCGCCGAGGCCCCACTGGTGCATGATCCGCGTGTAGGTGCCGTTGCGGAACAGCTCCTCGAAGGCCTTCTGCAGCACCGGCCCGAGCTTGCCGGCCTTCGGGGTGTACAGCGCGAGGTTGTCCTTCGTGGCGCCCTGCTCCTCGGTCTGCGTCACGTATTCGTACTGGCCCTTCTGCTGGGTGGTCACGTCGATCGCGGCCGCCTGGGTCATCCCGGCCGCGTCGGCCCGGCCGGACTTCGCGGCCAGCAGGGTCGCGTTGGTGTCGTCCAGCCCGACCACCTGCACGGCCGGTTTCTGCGCGCCTTCGCAGAACTTGGACAGCTTGGCGAGCTGGTCCTCCACCACGCTCGCGGTGACGACCGCGACGCGCTTCCCGCACAGGTCGGCGGCCTGTTTGACACCGGCGGCGGAGCCCTGCGGGATCACGTAGGAGGTCCGGGTGGTCATCCACGTGACGGTGTCGAACTGCTTCTCGCGTTCGGCGGTGGCCTTGACCGGCCCGTTGAAGGCTTCGTAGCGGCCGCTGAGCATGCCCTGCAGCGCGGCCGGGAGCCCGCTGACGATGGTGGTTTCCGTGCGCACGCCCAGGAGCTGGCCGAGCGCCACCTGGAAGTCGTGGTCGATGCCGGTGACGGTCTTCCCGTCCGGGCCGACGGTCCGGTACGGCGGGTGGGAGTCGCCGGCGAACCGGAGCACCCCCGAGTCCTTGACCGCCTGCGGCAGCTGGTCGTGCAGGGCCTGGTCGGCGCTCAGGGCGGCGGCCGTGGGCGCCGTGGCCGCGCCGTCGTCGACCGTGCACCCGGCCAGGACGAGCCCGGCGGCGGCCACGGCGAGCGAGCTTCGACGCCATTGACGAAGAGAGGAACCCATGTCGTTTTCTTCCTGAGGAAGGCCGTCCGAGCGGGCGGCGCGGGAACCCGGAGGATCAATTGGTTGCTATCTGGGCGCCGATCGTCGCATGATGTGTCGCGTGATTCAACCCCTCGGTTCCGCCGCCCGCGCCGCACTGCCACCATGGACACCCGCGGCGGACCGGCCGCCGGAACCGACCGTGGAAGAGGCAGGCGCGCGATGACAGCGACGCCCTCGGGGCCGCTGCCCCGCTCCCAGCAGGGAGCCGAGCCCCAGCTGCTCCTGACGTCCCTGCTCGGCGACTTCTGGTACTGGCGCGACGAGCACATCCCGTCGGCCGCCCTGGTGCAGCTGCTCGGCGAGTTCGACATCAGCCCGGCGAGCGCGCGGGCCGCGATCCGCCGGCTGGCCGCCCGCGGCCTGCTCACGGTGTCGCGCAGCGGCCGGACGACGGCCTACGGCATCCCCGCGCGCACGTCCGAGGTCATCATCGAGCGCACCCAGCGGATGCTGACCTTCGGCACGACCGCCCCCGAGTGGGACGGCCGGTGGACGGTGGTCACCTTCTCCGTGCCGGAACAGGATCGCGGGCTGCGCACGGCGTTGCGGTCGCGCTTGCGGGTCCTGCGGTTCGCGGCGCTGTACGACGGCGTCTGGATCAGCCCGCACGACCTGGCCGATCCCGCGCTCACCGCGCTCCGCGAACTGGACCTCCGCACCGCGACGGTCTTCCGCGCCACCGAGGTCCCCGGCCCGGCCGCGGCGGTCACGGCGTTCGACCTCGAGCCGCTGGCCCACGAGTACGAGCAGTTCGTCGAGCGCTACGAAGAGGTGCTGACGGGTCTGGACGCGGGCCTGATCAGCCCGGCGCAGGCGTTGCGCACCCGCACCGAGCTGCGCGTGGACTGGCGCCGGTTCCCGGAGACCGACCCGGACCTCCCGGCCGAGCTGCTCCCGGCCGACTGGGCGCGCGACCGGGCCCAGAAGGTGTTCCTGCAGATCTACGACCGTCTCGGCCCCCTGGCCGAGCTACGCTTCCGGCAGGTGCTGGCGGCCACCGACCCCGAACTGGCCGACCTGGCCACCCACCACGACTCGGTGAAGGTGGCGGCGCTGTTCGCCGACCTGGGCGACCGCCACCCGGCGGGCGACACCCCGTTCGAGCAAGCCGCCGAGGCCCGCCGCTTGGACGACGCGCGGCACCGGTAAGGCGGCAGTTCCCAGGCCGGGCGACCCGGCCAGGACCGCGAGACTCGGATGAGTGCACTGCGCGCCGGCCGGGCGAACCGCTTCCGCGCGACCAGCACGACCGACTCCGCGGCGCGTTCGAGCAGGGAGTCACCGGCCATCCGCACCGGCGAGCGCGAGACCGACCAGCAGCACGAGCAGCCCGGTGATCACCCCGCCCGTTCCCAGCTCGTCGACGAGCGTCTTCGCCGCGAGCGGCGGGGCGGCCGCGGCCCGCCCGCCCGCCCAGCAGGACGCGCAACCCTCCGAAGAGGACGGTCCGCCGGGGTGGCCGGACGCAACCCGCCAGGTCGCGCACAGCGGCGCGCACCTGTGCCCCCAAACGAGAATGGGGGTTGCTCGTCGGAGGTCGGCAAGCCCAAGCGGCCCGTGTCCACAGGCACCCGTTCCGTGGGAACCGTCCGGAATGCGGGTGACCGGGCCGGGCCGCCGGTTCGTGCGTCCTGGCGCCGGCCTCTCGGACCGGCGCCAGGGCGGCCGCTTCAGCTGATCGCGTACGGGCCGAAGCGGCCCCAAGCCACGATCGCGCAGAGGATCAGGAGGACCACCGGGGCCCCCAGGGCCTGGTTCTCCTTGCGGCGAATGTGGACGATGATCGCGCCGAGCATCACGATCGCCAGGCCGAGGGCCGCGATCGGGGTCAGGATCGGTGCGATGACCAGGAGCGCCGGCAGGATCAGGCCGAGGGCGCCGAGGACCTCGATCGCACCGATGCCCTTGACCGAGCCGCCGGAGTAGCCGTCCGCCCAGGCCATGCCGGAGGCGACGAGCTTCTCCTTGGATTGCAACAGCTTCATCGCGCCTGCGGCCAGGAACGCGAGCGCCAGCAGGCCCGCGATGATCCAGAGTGCGACATTCATGATCTTCGGCATCTCCGATTCCGAGGTGGGGCAACTGGCCGTAAGCTAGCAGCGCTTGACTTGAAGCGTCAAGTGATTTGAGTTGAACCTTCAAGTGCTCTGCGCTAGGTTTGCCGGGGTACGGCTATTCGGAATGAGGCTATGGAAGCGAACGAAGCTCGCTGGCTGGACGAACGGGAGCGAGAGATCTGGATTGCCCTGGCAAGCCTGCTGATCCGGGTGCCGTCGGCGCTGCACGCCCAGCTGCAGCGCGACTCCGGCGTCAGCTTCTTCGAGTACCAGGTGCTGGCCGGGCTGTCCGAGGCCCCGGAGCGGACGCTGCGTATGAGCACGCTGGCCGTGCTCGCCGACGGCTCGCTGTCGCGGCTGTCGCACGTGGTGAAGCGGATGGAAAAGGTCGGCTGGGTGACCCGGCGGCCCGACCCCGGAGACGGCCGCTACACGCTGGCGACGCTCACCGAGGCGGGCTGGGACAAGCTGGTCGACGCCGCACCCGGCCACGTCGCCGAGGTGCGCCGGCTGGTGTTCGACCCGCTGAGCAAGGCGCAGCAGCGGCAGCTGCAGGAGATCGGCCGCCGGATCGGCGAAGCGGCCGTCACCGAAGAACCCGAGCCCTGATTCAGTACGCGACACGGAATGCGTTGATGCCTTCGATGTGCTTGGCGCGTTTCTCTTCGTCGCGGACGCCGAGGCCTTCTTGGGGGGCGAGTGCGAGGACGCCGACCTTGCCTTGGTGGGCGTTGCGGTGCACGTCGAGGGCGGCCTGCCCGGTCTCCTCCAGCGCGTAGGTCTTCGACAGCGTCGGGTGGATCAGGCCCTTGGCGATCAGCCGGTTCGCCTCCCACGACTCGCGGTAGTTCGCGAAGTGGGAGCCGATGATCCGCTTCAAGTTCATCCACAGGTACCGGTTGTCGTACTGATGCATATAGCCCGAGGTCGAGGCGCAGGTGACGATCGTGCCGCCCTTGCGCGCGGCGTAGACCGACGCGCCGAAGGTCTCCCGGCCCGGGTGCTCGAACACGAT